>NZ_JARWRU010001315.1 GCF_029867845.1 Nocardia farcinica
CTAGCGGCCGCCCCCGCGGCGCCCCCCGCGGCCCACGGGGGGGGGGGGGGCGCGCCCACCCGGGGGGCGGCGCGGCTGGGCGCCCGGCTGCGGCACGCGGGCAGGCAGACGCGACGGGTCGCGATCCGGGTCGCGGTCAAGTCCTGGGACGACTCGATCTTCGCCAAGGCGGCGACCGCGGCCTTCTGGCAGACGTTGTCGCTGGCGCCGCTGCTGCTCGGTCTGCTGGGCAGTCTCGGCTACGTGGGTGGATTGTTCGGGCCCGACACCCTGGAGATCGTCGAGGCCAAGGCGCTGGCCTTCAGCAGGGAGTTGTTCAGCGAGTCGGTGGTGACCGAGCTGATCCAGCCGACCGTGACCGATGTGCTCGGGCAGGGCCGCGGCGCGGTGGTCTCCTTCGGTTTCGTGCTGTCGCTGTGGGCCGGGTCCTCGGCCATGGCGACCTTCGTCGACGCCATCGTGGAGGCCCACGACCAGCAGGACGCCAGGCATCCGGTGTGGCAGCGGGTGTACGCGCTGCTGCTGTACGTGCAGTTCCTGGTGGCCTCGGTCTTCATCCTGCCGCTGGTGGCCCTCGGCCCGGAGCTGATCGGGCGCATCCTGCCCTCGGCCTGGCGGGAACCCGGGCTGCGGCTGATCGACGCGTTCTACTATCCGGCCGTCGGACTGCTGCTGATCGTCGGTCTGACCACGCTGTACAAGTCGGCGCTGCACAAGTCGCTGCCGTGGCACCGGCTCTTCGGCGGCGCCCTGGTGGCGGGTGTGTTCTTCATGGCCGCCAGCGAGATCCTGCGGCGCTATCTGTCCTGGATCACCGGCACCGGCGTCAGTTACGGCGCGCTGGCCACCCCCATCGCCTTCCTGCTGTTCACCTTCTTCCTCGGCTTCGCGGTGGTTCTCGGCGCGGAGTTCAACGCCACCGTGCAGGAGTTCTGGCCCGCGCGCGCCACCCGGCTCGAGCAGATGAAGGAGTGGCTGAGCGACCGGGTCCGCGGCGACAGTGCCGCGCGGGAGGAACGCGGTTGGGAGATCCCGGCCGCACAGGAGGCAGGCGCACGGGACACGGGGTCCGGCGGCCCGGGGCACCGGGCGCACGTCGCCGGTCCCGGCCCGGCCGCAGCGAGCGACGGGCCGACGCCGGGCGAGATCCCGGGACCGGGCACACCCGGACACGACGAGACGCCCGGCACGTCCGACGGCCGGGCGTCGACGGGACTCACCGCGCGGGCGTCGCGGCACTCGGCGGTGGCGGCGACCACGTCGGCGGCGGAGACGAGGACGCCGCTGCACGGCGCGGGCTGAGTGGCGAACCGGCAGCGTGGCGAGCCGGCAGCGTGGCGAGCCGGCGGCCCTCAGCCGGATTCCCGCAGCCGCCGAACTCTCAGTCGCCCTTGCGCAGGGTCTCGTAGACCTTCTTGCACTCCGGGCACACCGGCGAGCCGGGCTTGGGCGAGCGGGTCACCGGGAACACCTCGCCGCACAGCGCCACCACCATGGTGCCCAGGACGGCGCTCTCGGCGATCTTGTCCTTCTTGACGTAGTGGAAGTACTTGGGGACGTCGTCGCCCGTCGTCTCGTCGGTGGTCGTATCCGGGCGGACCAGGGTATCGGTACTCACGTCCTCCATGATGCCGCATGACAGCGGGCCCATCGATTCGACCGGAGCGGCCCCGTCGTCCGGGAGAAGGGCGGACCGTGTGTGCGCCCGCACCCGCGGAGTGCAAGACTCGTAGGTATGCAGCAGCACGGCGACGCCACCGACGCCGACGACGGCCGCGGCGATCGTCGCGGAGCCCCGGCGAGTCCTCCCCCTTCCGAGGGCGATTCCGCACGGGGCCGCTCCTCCCGGGGCTATTTCCCGCAGGGCGATTTCCCGGGCAACGAGCACCGCCGGGCGGCGCTCATCACCGAGGCCGCGCCCTCGCTGGAGGATCAGCACCGCGCCAGAGTGCGCCGCTACACCATCCTCATGGCGATCCGCATTCCCGCGTTGATCCTGGCCGCCGTGGCCTACAGCATCTGGGGAAGCGCGTTGATCTCGCTGCTGATCATCGGCGCGTCCATCCCGCTGCCCTGGGCCGCCGTCCTCGTCGCCAACGACCGGCCGCCGCGCCGCCGCGACGAGCCGAGCCGATGGGATCGCCCGCAGAAGGCGATCGAAGGCCGATCACACAACGCCATCGACGGGTGAGCATGATCCGCTGGACCTGGGCGTTCCTCGATCGCCCTCGGGAGAGTTTCGACGCCTGCGTCCGCTTCTGGTCGACCGTGACCGGCACCACGCCCTCGTCCCGGCGCGGGGAGCACGGCGAGTTCCTCACCCTGCTGCCCGACCCCGGCACCGGGGCGAGCCCGGCGGTGAAGATGCAGGCCGTCGGCGGGCCGGGCGGCACGCACCTCGACTTCGATGTCGACGACATCCCCGCCGCCCGCGCCGCCGCCCTGCGCCTCGGCGCCGCCGTCGTCGCCGACCACCCGGACCACACCGTCCTGCGTTCCCCCGGCGGGCTGTCGTTCTGTCTCACCCCGGCCACGCCCGGCCCCCTCGCCCTCCCCACGGCGGTCGCGGCCCCCGACGGCACCCGGTCCCGGCTCGACCAAATCTGTCTGGACATCGGGCCGAGCGGCCACGCGGCCGAGGTCGCGTTCTGGCAGGCGCTGACCGGATGGGAATTCGTCGCGGGCCGGCTCCCCGAGTTCTCCCGCCTGCGCGCCGCCGCTCCCATGGCGCACCAACTCCTGCTGCAACGCGTCGGCGACGAAAGACCGGTCGCCGCGCACATCGACCTGTCCTGCGACGACATCGAGGCGGGCGCCGCCTGGCACGAATCGCTCGGCGCCACGGTGCTCGCCCGTTTCGAGCACTGGATCGTCCTGAGCGACCCGGCCGGGGTGGCCTACTGCGTGACCGGCCGCGACCCGAACGGCGTCTGAGGCCCGACACACCGGCCCGCGCGGGCGCCGCGACCCGGCGGTGGCAGAGTTACCGGCGTGCACACCGACCGAACGACCACCGGTTCCTCGCTGACCGCACTGTGCCCGGACCTGCGCGAAGCGCTGACCCGGGTGCGCTACGACGCCGACACCCTGCTCGAGGTGCTCGGCCCCGAGACGCACGCCGCACTCGGCCGCTCCGAGCCCGTCCCGGTGCGCCGCGCCGCCCGTGACGCGGGCGAACTGGGTGTCCTCATCCGGCTGCTGCTGCTCGGCGACCCGGTGCCCGAGCGCGAGGCCGCCGCGGCGCTCGCCCCGGTGGACATCGACCGGGCGGTCGCCGCGGGCCTGCTCGAACGCGACGGCGACCTGGTCGGCGCCGCGCTCGACCTGCGGCCGCTGGACGCGGGCGCGGGCAACCGCTGGGTGTTGTCGGACCTCGACGATTCCATGCGCAGGCGCACCCTCACCGAAGATCACGTGCTCGGCGTCGGCCACGCCTCGCTGTCGCTGCTGCGCGCAACCCCCACCCGCCCGGTCGGGTGGGTGGTCGGCCACGGCACGGGCTGCGGCGTCCAGGCGGTTCATGCCACCTCCTACGCCACCTCCGTCACCGGCACCGACGTCAACCCGAGAGCGCTGTGGCTGGCCGAGGCCACCGCGGCGCTCAACGGGCTCGACATCGAACTGCTGGAAGGTTCCTGGTTCGAGCCGGTCGCCGGTCGCCGATTCGACCAGGTGGTCGCCAACCCGCCGTTCGTGGTCGGCCCGGCCCGCGTGGAGCACACCTATCGCGACTCCGGTCTCGCCCTCGACGGCGCCAGCGAGCTGGTCGTCTCGCGGGCGGCGGACCTGCTCGCCCCAGGCGGCACCGCGGCCATGCTCTCGGCGTGGGTGCACGTCGACGGCGAGGACTGGCGCTCACGAGTGTCGTCCTGGCTGCCCGACCACGGCGTCGACGCCTGGATCGTGCAGCGCGACGTGGCCGATCCCGCCCTCTATGTCGGCACCTGGCTGCGCGATGCCGGCCTCGACCCGCGTGACCCGGCCGCGCAGGCGCGCGCCGAGCAGTGGCTGGACGCGTTCGCCGCCGCCGAGGTCGAGGGCGTCGGCTTCGGCTTCGTCTACCTGCGCGCGATCGACGGCCCCACCGAGCTGCTCGCCGAGGACCTCACCCACGGCTTCGACGATCCGCTCGGCGAGGAGGCCACCCGCTACTTCGAGCGGTCGGCCTGGCTGCGCGCCGTCGCCGCCGATCCCGGCCTGGCCTGGTCCGCGCGCTTCGAGGTCGATCCGCACACCGCGCTGGAGCGGGTCAGCCTGCCCGGCGAGGAGGGCTGGCGCGAGCAGGTGCTCCGGGTGCACCGCGGCGACGGCCCGCGCTGGCAGCACGAGGTGGACGAGGCGGCGGTCTCGCTGCTGGCGGGAATGCGGCCGGACGGTCTGCCGTTGTACGACCTGGTCGAGCTCCTCGCCGTGGCCCGTGGCGCGGACGAGGTGTCCCCGGAGTTCGCGGCCGACGCGTTGTCCGTGGTCGGCGGCCTCGTGCGGCACGGTCTGATCCGCCCTGTCCCCTAGCGGACCGCGGCGTCGGGCCGGGCTTCGCGACGACCGCCGACAGCGGTGCGGGCAGCGGATCCCGGCAGGTGTCCCCGGTGCGTCCTTCTCAGGAACTTCTCAGACGTTGTGCGTGAAACCCCCAGCTCAGCGCTGTTTATCACACCGGGGACAGGGAACTTTCTCCCTGTCGGGTCCGTTGGATCGGATGAGACACCACCGACAGGAGGCAAGTCATGACCAGCCCCGCCACCACTCGTGTGCGCCCCAGCGATTCCGACCTCGACGCCCAGAGCCCTGCCGCCGACCTGGTACGTGTGTACCTGAACGGGATCGGTCGCACCGCGCTGCTCACGGCGGCGGACGAGGTCGAGCTGGCCAAGCGCATCGAGGCGGGCCTCTATGCTCAGCATCTGCTGGAGACGAGCAAACGCCTCTCGGCCGCGAAGAAGAAGGATCTGGCGATCCTCGTACGCGACGGCCAGGCCGCCCGCCAGCACCTGCTCGAAGCCAACCTGCGGCTCGTGGTCTCCCTCGCCAAGCGCTACACCGGCCGCGGCATGCCGCTGCTCGATCTGATCCAGGAGGGCAACCTCGGCCTGATCAGGGCGATGGAGAAGTTCGACTACACCAAGGGCTTCAAGTTCTCGACCTACGCCACCTGGTGGATCCGCCAGGCCATCACCCGTGGCATGGCCGATCAGAGCCGCAC
>NZ_JARWRU010001316.1 GCF_029867845.1 Nocardia farcinica
CCTCGGGACTGTCCTCGAGGGTGTTCTCGTCGAGCAATTCGGCGAGGTCGTCGATCTCGGAAACTTTCTCGTCGGCCGGTATGGTCATCCGGTCCTCCGCATCATCGCTGTGGAAACGCTTTCTCCGCACTCGGTTCGGTCGATAGCGCAGCCGCCGTTTGGAGCCGCCGCGGTGCAACACCCGGGTCGCGAGCGCGGCGTCGGTCGTCTGCCGGATTCTTGGGTGCCGGTCGGCGAGAATCGGGAACAGGACGAAGACCCAGAGCACGACCAGGCCGATCCACAGGATCGAATTCGGCATCAGGCCGTCACCTCCGTCCCCACCAGTTCAATCCTTTCGGGCTGTCCGTTCAGCAGTGGCGTAGCGCGAACGACACACCTCCGACGTCGGTAGGTTAATTCGCGCGGAGGTGCTGACCCGGCAGGCGCGCCGTGCACATCGGCCACACCTGTCACAATGCCACCACTACGAGAGTAGGCGCGGACCCGAATCCGGCGCGAGCCGGAATAACGATTCGGGCATTCGGCCACTCAGGGCAGCGTGAGCCGTCCCGCCCTGGCCAGCCGTTCCACCACCGGACCGCTCAATTCCTCGGCCGTGATGCCGACGAGCAGATGATCACGCCAGGCGCCGTCCACGTCCAGATATCGCCGCAGCAATCCCTCTTCACGGAATCCGCAGTGCCGCAGCACCGCCTGACTGGCCAGATTCTCCGGCCGCACGGTGGCCTCGACGCGATGCAATCCGACCGGGCCGAAACAGTGGTCGAGCCCGAGGGCCAGGGCCGCGGTCGCCACCCCCTGACCGCTGCGGTCCTCGGCCACCCAGTAACCGATCCAGGCCGAGCGCAGGGCGCCGCGCACGATGTTGCCGACGGTCAACTGACCGACGAACATCCCGTCCACCTCGATGGCGAACGGGATCATCGCGCCCCGGCGCGCCTCGGCCTTCAGACTCGACCACAGCGACGGCCAGTTCGAGGCGTGGTTGCGCGCCTCCCAGCTGCCGCGCCCGGTGGGCTCCCACGGCTCGAGGTGCGCGCGATCACGCAAGCGCAGCCTGCTCCAGGCGGCCGCGTCGCGGAAGCGGACCGGCCGCAGCGTGACCGTGCCAGCGGGCACACGGACCGGGCCGAGACGGGCGGGCCAGCCGGGATGCTGGGTGGCCCGGAAGACGTTCATGTTCTCCATGTTTCAGCTGTGTCCCACCGCGTCACGTCAGCCGCGCTGCGACAGGAACGCGACCTGGACCTCGTCCCCGGTGCGGAAGTCGGTGTCGTCGGGCTCGACGATGATCAGCGCGTTGGCCTCGGCGAGGGTGGCGAGCAGGTGCGAGGACCCGGCCGCGCCGCCCAGCGGCTGCACCAGGTAGTCGCCGGTGGCCTCGTCGCGCATGAGCTGGGCGCGCAGGTAACCCTTGCGCCCCTCCATCGAGCTGATCGGGGTGATGGTCCGCGCCCGCACGATGCGGCGCATGGGATGCCTGCGCCCGAGCGCGATGCGGATGAGCGGGCGCACCATGACCTCGAAGACCACCAGCGCGCCCACCGGGTTCGACGGCAGCAGGAAGGTGGGCACCTCGTCGCGGCCGAGCCTGCCGAAGCCCTGCACCGAGCCGGGATGCATGGCCACCCGGGTGATCTCCAGCTCGCCGAGCCCCTCCAGCGCCTCGCGCACCTGCTCCGACGCCCAGCCGCCGACCGCGCCCGCGATCACCACGACCTCCGAACGCACCAGCTGTCCCTCGACCACGTCACGCAGCCTGCGCGGATCGGTGCTGACGATGCCGACCCGGTTGACGTCGGCGCCCGCGTCCCTGGCCGCGGCGGCCAGCGCGTAGGAGTTGACGTCGTAGACCTGCCCCGGGCCCGGCGTGCGATCGATGTCGATCAGCTCCCCGCCCACCGAGATCACCGACAGCCGGGGACGCGGGTGCACCAGCACCTTGTCCTGGCCGACCGCGGCGAGCAGGCCGACCTGGGCCGGGCCGATGATGGTGCCGGCGCGCACCGCCACGTCGCCCGGCTGCACGTCGTCGCCGACGCGACGCACGTAGTCGCCGGAGCGCACCGGCTCGTAGACCTTGATCCTGGCGCGCCCGCCGTCGGTGAAGTCCAGCGGCAGCACCGCGTCGGCGAGCGTCGGCAACGGCGCCCCGGTGTCGACGCGCACCGTCTGGCGCGGCTGGAGCCGGATGGGCTGGCGCGAACCGGCCACCACCTCGCCGACCACGGGCAGGGTGAGGTCGACCAGTTCGCCGTTCTCGTCGCGGATCTCGGTGCCCGCCGCCGCCACGTCGACGCTGCGTACCGCGTAGCCGTCGATCGCGGCCTGGTCGAAACCGGGCAGCGGGCGCTCGGTGACGATGTCCTCGGCGCACAGCAGCCCCTGCGCCTCGGAGATCGCGACCCGGACCGGCCGCGGCGCGCCCCCGGGCGCGGGGGGCCGGGGCGTTGGGGAGGCCAACCCACCCCACCCGCCCCCCGGGGTGCCAAATCGCGCCCGGGTAAGCGCACGCCCCGG
>NZ_JARWRU010001317.1 GCF_029867845.1 Nocardia farcinica
CCCCCCCCCCCCCCCCGCGCGCCCCCCCTCCTCCCCCGCGGCGCCCCGCCCCCCCCGGGGCGGCGCCCCCCACCTCGGCGCCGCCCGTCGGCGGCCAGGCGAAGTCCTGCGAGCTCTCCCCGATCGACTGCACATAGGCGGCCCCGGACCAGGTGCGCCGCGGCACCTCCGAGCGCACGTCCTGCGGCCGCCGGTCGGCGACGAAACCGAATTCGGGGAACACGCACTGCCTGATGGCGCCGAAGTCCTGGTGGCAGTTCGGGCAGCGGGCGGCCGGGTCCAGCTCGTGGCCGCATTCGAGGTGCTTGCATTCCCGGCACACCCGGTAGCGCAGTTCCACCAGTTCGCGCTTGGGCAGTTTGTGCAGGCCACGCGAGGTCCACATCTTGCCGCCCGCCACCACCTGGTTGCCAGGCGCGTAGTCGAAGATCGCCTGACCGAGATCGCGGGACAGTTCCAGCTTCGCGCCCACATCGCCCTCGCAGTGCGCGGTGCGCAGCTCCACGGTGTCGACCGGGAAGCCGTACTTGGGCAGCACGTTCTTGTTCGCCAGGTAGCCGAGCAGCTGGCGTTCCCTGATGGTGCGCAGGGTCTTCTGGAGCCTGCCGCCGAACGAGAGCTTGCCCGCCGCCACCGCTTCGGCGATCAGCCCCTCGAAGACAGCGATGTCGGTGGCAATGTCCAGTTCGGCGTCGGCGAGTGTCCGGCACAGCTGCTCGACCCAGCTGTCGTCGTCGACACCGATCTCGGCGGCCGTGGCCGGTGGCAGCACCGCGCGCAGCGACCGCCGCACCCGCTCGGGCACCGGGGTCAGGAACTCGCGCACCCCGGCGGCGGCGGACCGCCCGTCCTCGCCCGCCTCGAAGAACGGCCCGGCGTGGCGCCATTCGGAGCGGTCGTCGTCGTAGCGGGCGCGGAAGTAGGCGGCCAGCGCGATGGAGTGCGCGTGCCTGCGGCCGATCCGGGGATTGTCGACCGGAATCCACGGAATCCGCATGACACCGGCGATCATGGCGGCCGGGTTGGCGAACTTGGACAGATCGTGCGAGCTGCGCTTGGCGTAGGTGACCACCAGCGCCGCCGAGGCCGCCCGCCGCCCGGCCCGGCCCGCGCGCTGCACGTAGTTGGCGGTCTTGGGCGGCATGTTGCGAAGCATCACCGCCTGCAACTCGCCCACGTCGACGCCCAGTTCGAAAGTGGTGGAACAGGACAGCACATTGATCTCGCCCGCGATGAACTTGCGCTGCACCGCGGCCGCCTCCCCGGCAGCCCACTGCGCGGTGTGCTCCTGCGCGGTCAGCGGCACCTTCGCCAGGGTGCGGTAGAGGGTGCGGTAGTGGTTGGTGTCCTCGGCGAGCGAGGGCACCCGGTAGGGGGTGAGCGTGCCGGTGCAGCTGCCGTGCGGGCAGACGCCGCGGATGTCGTTGATGGTCAGCCTGCGGCAGGTGCCGCACCGGTACCAGCGGTGGTCCGACCCCGGCCGCAGCCGCAGCTTCTCGTGGTCGAGCTGGTAAATCACGCCGGCGCCGCGATCCTGTTCGGCCGCGAGATAGCCCGCGGAGTTCAGGAAGTTCCAGCAGGCGTCGAGCACTTTGTCCGCCGGAGCGGGCGATCCGAGCGCGGCGAGCACTTTGCGCACCAGCAGGATGCGGTTGTTGGTGGTCCCCGGCTTGCCGCCCGGCAGCCAGCTGATGATCCGCTTGCGACGGTCGGATCCCGCCGAGCGCATGCGGATGCTGGCATTGCGCGGCTCGAACAGCGGCGCGGTGATGTCGACATCCGGCAGCAGGGTCAGCACGCCTTGCAGCCGAACGGTTTTCACCAGTTCGTCGAGCAGGCCCCACAGCTCGTCCTCGTCGAGACCCAGCCGGGTCAGCCCGGCGGGCAGCGGCGTCTTCTTCGTGCGCAGCAGCGACACCCCGAGGATGCCCAGCCCCTCCAGCGACTGCCGTTGGTCCATCGACATCAGCTCGGCCATGACCCACGGGTTGACCTCGCGCAGCTTGCTCGACCGGGTGGCCTCCTCGTCGAAGTGTCCGGCCCGCTCCGCGACCCGCCTGACCTCGGCGGCCAGGTCCTCCACCGACAGCGGCTCGCCTGCGTTGCGCGGGTCGCACAGCGCCTCGGTGAGATAACGGCGGGTCAGCACACTGCCGTAGGTGCTGGCCAGGTAGGGCGCGGCGAAGGCGGCCGCCTGCCGGGAGTCGGAGAACATCAGCAGTTTCCGTCCGCCGCCGACCTGGTCGGCCTCCTGCCCCTCCGCGGCAGGAAGATGCTGGTAGAGGGCGGTGGCGATGACCGCGGGCGCGGCGTTGACATCGGTGCGCAGCCTGCGGATGACCTGCTTGGCCAGCGCACCGCATTCGGTGCAGGTGCTCATCACCCGCCGCGCCCCGCGATGCTCGCGCACCGCCAGCTCCGGCCCGCCGGGGCAGCCGACGGCACACGAGGAGTCCAGCGCGCCGCACCCGGCGCACAGCGTCCTGATACCGGTCTCGCGCGGCGCGTCCGCCTCCTCGGCGAGCGTGGTCTCGTCCTCGTCGACCACCTCGCCGGATTCGCGGTCGGTGAGCACCAGCCAGCGCACCGCGGTGTCCTTGGTGGCCGGCCGGAAGAACGTCGCGCCCTGCTCGGTGACCCGATCACCGGCCAGGTGCACGGCGCCGCAGCGCTGGCAGGTGCCGAACTCGAACACCGCGCGCCCGGTCGCCGGGTCGATCTCGTGACGGCTGAGGAAGACCCGGGGACCGTCCTCGGCGAAACTCACGTAGGCGCCTTCGGTGGCCCGCACGAACTGGTGGTAGCGGGCCGAGAGCACCGGATTGCCGCTCGCGTCGAAGACTTTCGAGCCGAGGGCCACCAGCGCCTCCAGTTTGCCCGGCCCCAACACGTCGCCGGGCCACAGCTCGGCGGCCAGGGTGTCGACGGCGATCGGGCCCGCGTGCGCCAGGGCCTTGAGGTCGGCGATGCGCCGCTCGGCGTACAGCGCCTCGGCGACGTCGCCGGAGGGCACGTGATCGCCGATGTCGGACAGGTCGGCGTCCGGCTCGGCCAGCCGGAGCAGATCCTCGTCGGAGATGGTCCAGGTGGGTTCGTCGCGGCGGCGCATCCTGGTGGCGGTCACCAGATCCTGCCGGGCCGGATCGCGCGGATCGAACTCGAACTCGGCGTCGAAGAGCCTGCTCGCGAACTCGGTGGCCTCGATGCCCTGGCGGTCCTCGCTGCTGCCCGAGAGCGAGGCGGAGGTGGCGATGCAACGCAACGGCCGGTCGCCGCCGACCCGGTCGCGCAGCCTGCGCAGCAGCAACGCCACCTCGGCGCCCTGCGCGCCGTCGTAGACGTGCGCCTCGTCGAGCACCAGGAAACGCCAGGTGCCGGCGTACTGCCCGTCGAAGAGGTCCATGTCGCGCGGGCGCAGCAGCAGGTATTCGAGCATGGCGTAGTTGGTCAGCAGCAGGTGCGGCGGCGTCGCCCGCATCTCCTCCCGGCTGAGCAACTCGTTGGGCAGCGGTTCCTCGCCCGGATGCGTTCCGGCATGGATGGATTCGGCGTCGGCGCGCTTGTCGCGCGTCTCGCCGGTGTAGCGGCCGAAGGTGATCTCGGGCGTGGCCGCCAGCAGCTCGCGCAGCCGCTTCAGCTGGTCGTTGGCCAGCGCGTTCATCGGGTACAGCAGCAGCGCCCGCACACCGGGCCCCAGTGTGCCCGCCGCCTTCTCCGCGATCAGCGCGTCGAGGATGGGCAGCAGGAAGCTCTCCGTCTTGCCCGAGCCGGTGCCGGTGCTCACCACCAGATTGCGGCCCGCGGCGACCTTGCGGATCGCGGTCTCCTGGTGCCGGTACAGCGGCCGATCCAGCGCGACGGCCGGTCCGAACTCGGTGAACGCCGGATGCAGCACGCCCTCGCCGATCAGCTCGCGCAGGGTCGCGCCCGGCTCGTAGGGCGGGGTCAACTCGAGCAGCGGGCCCTTGGTGAGCAGTGCGGTGGCGTCGACCTCGCGGTCGAAGGCCTCGGCCAGACCCGGATCGCGGGGCGCGACGAGGGTTTTCAGGTAGCGCTTGTAGCTCGACTCGACAGCCGCGCCCGCGGCGAGCGGATCCAGCCGATCGGTCACGGCAGATCCCCGATCAGATTCGGATGCTGGCCGTGGGTGACCAGGGCGTCGGCGATGAGCAGATCCGCGCACACCATGGCCGGACACAGCCGCGCCATGGTGGCCCAGTCCGCGCGCAGGGCAGGCGAGATGGGGGCGCCGCGGATGCGGCCGCGGGCGGCCAGCCTGGCCACCACCGCCAGCCACAGCGACTGCATCGACATCAGCCTCCACGGCAACGAGCTGGTGTCGATGCCCGACAGCGCCTCGTTGCGGGCCACCACCTGGTCGTAGGCGGGACGGGAGGCGCGGCGGGCGACGGCGAGCAGTTCGCGGGTGCCGGTGGTCAGGCGCAGCCGGGCCGGATCGTTCTGCCAGGTGAGCCGCCGCTCGAAGGCCTCGAACATGGCCGAGGTGCGGGTGTCGGTGTCCAGCAGCGCGGCGGGCACGATCTCGCACGCCACTTTCAGCGCGTGCACCTGCTCCGGCGGGAAGCCGTGCAGCATGGCGGCCGAGCGGTCGAAGATGCCCTCGCGCGGGTCGCCGACCTTGCCGCACAGCAGCTCCCGCAGCCGGTCACCGCCGGAGTCGGTGAGCCGGGCGAGCAGCTCCTGCCAGGTCGGCGACTCCTTGTCGGCGGCGGCCGCGGGCAGGTCGGCGATGTCGAGCAGGCAGCCGATCCACGGATTCTCGGCCGCGCCGTTGCGCCCGGCCTCCGCCGCCGCGTAGTCGCGCTCGATCAGCCCGGACCCGATCAGCAGCGCCGGATGCTGCTCCTGCGGAATCGTGCTCTGCGCCAACGCTTCCAGCGCCGCGCGCGGGTCGGCGCCCAGCGCCTCGTACAGGGTGTCGCGCACCGTCCCGGCGTTTTCCGGCAGCCCGAGCAGCGCCGCCCACACCTCGGGCATGGCGGCGCTGTGCGTGGGCGCGGGGCCCTGCCCGGACAGGAAGCGCGACAGTTCGGTGCGCACCGGATCCGGGTCGGTGAACCAGCCCGGCTGGGCGACCGCGATCGCGTCCTCGCCGGGACGTTCCGGCGCCTGCGACACCGACCACGGGTCGTCGACGAACACCTGCACCGTCAGCGGGCCCGCGTCGACCAGGTCCCGCGGCAGCCGCGCCCGGCCGTCCTCGATCCGCACCACCTCGGCCTCGCGCCAGGGCGCGGTGTCGACCCAGACGGAGGCGGCCAGATCGGTGCCGGTCGCGCCGTCGCACACCAGGTGACCGTCCTCGACCCTGGCGCCGGGGGACAGCCCCCGCGGGCGCCGCCCCCCCCCGGTGCCGGGTATGGGCTACCCGGCGGGGCGGGGGC
>NZ_JARWRU010001318.1 GCF_029867845.1 Nocardia farcinica
TGCTTTACCGCGATCGCGCGCGGGGAGGCCCGCGCCGCAAGCCGTAAAGCCTCTGAACGGCCCGAGCCGACCGACCTATTCGTAACCACGGGCTGGCACATGCAGCCCCACCGCGGCCGTGCGGCCGCGATGGCTCATCGGGGGAAGGTGACCTGGTCAGTTGCGCGCGGCGCGCAGCTCACGCGGCAGGGCGAAGACCAGGGTCTCGTTGGCCGTGGTGACCGACTGCACCTCGCCGAAGCCGTGCTCGGCGAGCAGGTCGAGCACCCCGCGCACCAGGATCTCCGGCACCGAGGCGCCGGAGGTGATGCCGACGGTGCGCACGCCATCGAGCCAGGCCGGATCGATCTCGCGCGCGTAGTCCACCAGGTGCGCGGCCCGCGCGCCCGCGTTCAACGCGACCTCGACCAGGCGCACCGAGTTCGAGGAGTTGCGCGAGCCGACCACGATCACCAGATCGCATTCCGGCGCCATCGCCTTGACCGCCACCTGACGGTTCTGGGTGGCGTAGCAGATGTCGTCGCTCGGCGGATCCTGCAGCGCGGGGAAGCGTTCGCGCAGCCGCTTGACCGTCTCCATGGTCTCGTCGACGCTCAGCGTGGTCTGCGACAGCCAGATGACCTTGTTCTCGTCGCGCACGCTCACCCCGTCGACCGCGTCGGGGCCGTCGACCAGCTGCACGTGGTCGGGGGCCTCACCGGCGGTGCCCTCGACCTCCTCGTGGCCCTCGTGGCCGATCAGCAGGATGTCGTAGTCGTCGCGGGCGAAGCGCTTGGCCTCCTGGTGCACCTTGGTGACCAGCGGGCAGGTGGCATCGATGGTGTGCAGGTTGCGGGCGGCGGCGGCCTGGTGCACCGCGGGCGAGACGCCGTGGGCGGAGAAGACGAGCACCGCGCCCTCGGGCACCTCGTCGGTCTCGTCGACGAAGATCACGCCGCGCTCGCGCAGGGTTTCCACCACGTGGCGGTTGTGCACGATCTCCTTGCGCACGTACAGCGGGGCGCCGTGCTTCTCCAGCGCCTTCTCCACCGTTTCCACCGCCCGGTCCACGCCCGCGCAGTAGCCGCGCGGCTCGGCCAGCAGGACGCGCTTGGCGCCCTCGGCGTCGATCGTCCCGGTACCCGCCGAGCGGGCGATACCGACGTTCAAGGGGATGGCCGAAGACATGCCCCCCAGCTTACGTGGATGTTCCGTCTTTGCAGATCACACCCCATCGGGCAGGCTGGAAGCATGTTCCGACCACCGTTCCTGGCCCGGGTCGCAGCCGGCGCCGCCGTCTATGCCCTGGAAGAAACCCGTCGGCTACCCAGCGCCGCGGTCAAGTTCCCGATCACGGCGATCAGCCAGATCCTGCAGACCGGGATGCACCTGCAGCAGTTCGTGACCAGCCTCGCTCTCAAGGGCGACGAAGTCTTCGACCGCCTGGTGCCCGCCACCGAGGCACAGCCGGAGTGGGCCACCTTCGACGAAGATCTCGACGACGAGCAAACGAATGGCAACGGATACGCGAGCTGGGCGAGCCGCTTCGACCTGCACACGGGCGAGGAGTCCGCGAGCGTCAACGGGCATGCCGGATCGAGTGTGACGATCGTCGCCGAGGACATCGCCGAACTCGGCGAGCAGGCCGAGAACACCGCCGGGGAGACCGGGGAGAGCACCGCCGAGCAGGCCGGGGGCACCGAGGTCGAGGAGCCCGAGGTGGCGCGCCGCTACAACTACACCGAGATGACGCTGGCCCAGCTGCGCGCCCGGCTGCGCATGCTCACGCTGGAGGAACTGACCGCGCTGCTGGACTACGAGCAGCGGACGCTGGCCCGCGCGCCCTTCGTGACGATGCTGACCAACCGGATCGCCACCGTCCAGGCCCAGTGAGGCCGCCCCGACCGCCACGCCGACGGGCCGCCCCCGCACCAGCCCGGCCGGCCGGGCGCGGGGTACAGGGGGGCAGGCACAC
>NZ_JARWRU010001319.1 GCF_029867845.1 Nocardia farcinica
CCGCCCCCGCGCGGGGGCGCGGGGCGGGGGGGGGGGGGGCGGGGGGGGGGGGGGGGGGGGGGCGGGGCGCCCCCGCCCCCCCACGGCCTCAGCACGGCGTTATCAGACGCAGGCGGGCGACTGCTGCCCCAGGTTGGTCAGCATGATGCAGGCCCATTCCTTCTGGACCTTCCACTTGCCGTCCTCGGCCACGAACGGCACGTCGGCGATGTTCTCCTGGCCGTTGAGCACGATGGTGGCCTTGGCGTTGACGGTGTCACCGAAGGCGGTCACGTCGGTGACCGTGACGGTGGCGCCGGTCTCCTGGTAGGCCTGGGCCAGGCGGCCCGGCAGTTCGGGATCGGCCTCGATGCCCTGCACCATCTCCAGCTTCTCGGAGTTGGGCACGGCCGGATCGAGCGCCCGCTGCAGCTGGGTGTTCAGCTCCTCGGCCGTCGGCACCGGAGGCGTGTCCTCTGCCGCCGCGCTCGTGGTGGCCGCCGCTGCGCTGGTCGTCGTGCTGGTCGACTTGGCCTCGTCCCCGCTGTCGTCACCACCGCAGGCGGTGAGGGTGAGGGCGGCGATGGCGGCGAAGCCGGCGATCGCGATGCGTCCAGTCGTACGAAGCTTCAACTGCTCGTCCTTTGCGTTCGAGTGAGGGGTCGGTATCCGTACCGGGACAGCACGCGCTCGAACCGGCAGCGCTGCCCGGCCACCCAGGCTACCGGTCAGCGGAGACTGCCGAGCGGGTCCGCCCGGGACAGATTGTTGTCGTAGGCGCTGAAAGTACGCGCCGGGCCCGGTCCTGTCGAACTCGTCTCGAAGCGCACGGTCACCACTCCGTGCCCGGCTCCCTGCACCCACCCGTGCCCGTGATCAGGGTGCGAGACATCCATTCCCGCGACCCACGGCCCACCCGAGGCCGGGTCGCCACGGCGGTCCGGCGCGCCCCCACCGGCCCGGTCCGGCCCGATGCGGTCACGAATCCCCATGTCACCAGCAGATTTCCCGGCGGTGATCGCGGTGCCTGGCGCGACCGAGCCGCCACCGACGGTCACCGCGCGGCCCCCCCCGCTCCGGTCCGCGGCGGGGGGCCGCCCCCCCCG
>NZ_JARWRU010001320.1 GCF_029867845.1 Nocardia farcinica
CGGTCCCAGTACTCCTGGAAGGCGGCGCGGTCGGCGGGCCACATCTCCGGGCGCATCTGCAGGCCGGTGCCGAGTTTGACCGAGTAGGCGTAGAGCGCGTCGAGGGTCTGCTCGTCCATCGAGCCGTGCAGGCGCTCGTGCAGGTCGAGGATGCCGAAGTACAGGCAGGCCGCCACCCACAGCTGCAGGGTGGGGTCGAAGGCGTTGTACTTCACCGGGCTGTGTTCGTCGGAGCGCACGGTGCGGTGCGAGGTGTTGACCGCCTTGCGGTAGGCGTCGCGCTCCTCCTCGGTGCCGAGCAGGGCGACCGCCAGGTAGGTCAGCGTGGTGCGCAGGCGCTTGATCGGGTGCAGCGTGAGCTTGCCGGAGTCGACGGTGCTCTCCAGCACGCCGTAGGCCACCGGCGGGTGGCTGAGCTGCATGACGACATTGGCACTGCCGCCGAGGAACGCGGTGATCCCGTACCAGAAGTCTTCCATCGGGAAGTCGGCGTCGGTGCCGGAGCTGCTGCTCGGCACCTGTTCGGGCGTCGTTGCACGAAGGGGCGCGCTCATCTTTCCTCGTCTTTCCGGCTCGCGGT
This sequence comes from Nocardia farcinica, assembly GCF_029867845.1. Classification (GTDB taxonomy): domain Bacteria; phylum Actinomycetota; class Actinomycetes; order Mycobacteriales; family Mycobacteriaceae; genus Nocardia; species Nocardia farcinica_A. The sequence continues at coordinate 581 of NZ_JARWRU010001320.1, forward strand.
CGCCCGCCGATGGCGCGGCGCCGCGGTGACACGATGAGAAGGTTGTGGTGTCAGATTCTCACCTGGGCATCCGCGTGTCAATGGGCCGAGGGCCTCGATGAGAAGAAGCGTCATCAAACTTCTCATCGTCCGAATCCGCTGTCAATCGAGACCGATCGGAACTGGGAGTATGTGACACTGAGAATGTCATCGTTTCGCAGGCGCGGATGAGGTGAGGAAGACATGGCAAAGTTGAACAGGCTTCTCCCGCTGGTCCGCAACAGTGGCCCCGAGGACCGCAACCAGACCCGCGTGCTCGACGCGGCGCTGCTGGCGTTCCTGGACTTCGGGATCAAACGCACCAGCATGGTCGAGGTGGCGCGGCGCTGCGGGCTGTCACTGGCCACCCTGTACCGGCGGTTCGCCAGCAAGTCCGACCTCATCCAGGCGGTGGCGCTGCGGCAGACCAGGGAGTTCATCCAGAGCGTCGACGACGTGCTGGCCGGGCAGGTGGACCGCGACGCGGGCGCCGAGGACCAGATCGTCGAGCTGTTCGTGGCCTTCCTCAACGGCCTGCGCGAGAACCAGCTCATCCACCGGCTGCTGGCCACCGAACCGGAGTTGGTGCTGCCCTTCCTCACCACACGCGGCGGGCCCATCATCGAGCTCGGCCGCGACTACCTGACCGAATTCATCCGTAGGTTGCAGTCGGAGGGCAAACTGCCCGACTACGAGCCCGAACCGCTGGCCGAGATGATCGCCCGCACCGCGGTGTCGATGGCGCTCACCCCGCAGACCCTCATTCCGGTCGGCGACGACGACCGGCTGCGCGCCTTCGCCCGCGACCACGTGGTGGTGTCCTTCCGTGTCCAGGCGCAGGCGAACCGTGTTCCGGCGCAGGCGAAGGAGCACGCCGCGGTGCCCGCCACGGCGGGGGAGCAGGCCGGGCGGTAGGCGGGGTCAGACCAGCCGCAGACCGAGCCGTCTGCGCAAACGCGTGTCCCACAGCAGGATCTCGATCGGCAGCGTCTTCAACGCCCTGGGCAGCCGGTCCTCGACCGCGCCGACGGTGCGCAGCAGCAGCGCCAGCCTGCGGTCGTCCTCCCGGCTCCAGCGCATGCCCATCTGCTCGCGCAGCTGCTCGGGCAGCAGGCCCGCGGTCACCCAGCGGTGCGGCGGGCCGAACGCCGCCCGCACCGGCAGCGGGAACATCTTCAGGTTCACCAGATCCCAGAAGAAGTCCCGGATGGGCGGGTCGATGCGGGTGGTCGCCAGGTGCTCGCGCCAGTAGGCGTCGAAGGCCTCCCGGTCGGCGGGCCACTGCTCGGGCCGCATCTGGAGCGTGGTGCCCAGCCGCTCGGCGTTGCGGTAGAAGGCGTCGGCGGTGGCCTCGTCCATCGGGCCGTGCATGCGCTCGTGCAGGTCGCGCGCGCCCCAGTACAGGCACGCCGCCACCCACAGCTGGAGGTCGCGGTCGAAGGCGTTGTAGGCGACCGGGCTGTCCGGCCCCGAGCGGACCTGGCGGTGCGAGGTGTCCACGGCCGCGCGGTAGGCGAGCCGGTCCTCCTCGGTGCCGAGCATGGCCACGGCCAGATAGGTGAGTGTGGTCCTGGCCCGTTTGACCGGATGCAGCATGATGTTGCCGCTGTCGACCCTGGACTCCACCACGCCGTAGCCGACCGGCGGCATGCTCAGTTGCAGGATGACGTTGGTGGCGGCGCCGAAGAACGCCGAACTCGCGTCGACGTGGTCGCGGATGTCGAAGTCGTCCTGCTCGCGCGCGGCGCTCGTCGTGGCGTGCGATGCCGGGCGCGGGACGCGCAGTGGGACTGCCATGTCTGTCCCCGTTCTCGTCGTTGAGAAGGATGTACTACGACGTTCTCATTCTCTCCGGGGTGTGTCAACGGTCACAACGAATCGAGGCTGCGCCGTGATGTCCCGGCGTGACGGCGGTGCGGGCCCGGTGGCGGGGACGCTGCGCCGGGAACGATGTGCCGGGAACGATGTGCCGGGGCGGCGGCCGGGCCCGAGCGCGCCGCACAGTAGGTTCGAGCCATGCCGTCCCTGCTGCTCAGTTCCCTGAACCCGGCCGCGGTCGCGGCGGGTGCGGACATCCCCGACGCCGTCACCATCGACGGCGCCACATTCTCCCGCTCCGACCTGCTCGGCGCGGCGACCTCGGTGGCCGAGCGGGTGGCGCGCGCCGAACGGGTCGCGGTGCTGGCCCGCCCCACCGCGCGCACCGTGCTCGCGGTGGTCGGCAGCCTGATCGCCGGTGTCACCGTGGTGCCGGTGCCGCCGGACTCCGGCCCCGCCGAACTCGCCCACATCCTGGCCGATTCCGGCGCGCAGGCCTGGCTCGGCGAGGCGCCCGAGCAGTCCGCGCAGCCGGAAGGCGCCGCGCTGCCGGTGATCCCGGTCCGGCTGCACGCCCGCTCCTGGCACACCTATCCCGAACCGCCCGCCGAGACACCGGCTTTCGTGCTCTACACCTCCGGCACCACCGGTCCGCCCAAGGGCGTGGTGCTCACCAGGGGCGCCATCGCCGCCGGGCTGGACGCGCTGGCCGAGGCCTGGGGCTGGACCTCGAAAGACCGGCTGGTGCACGGGCTCCCGCTGTTCCACGTGCACGGCCTGGTGCTCGGCGTGCTCGGACCGCTGCGCTTCGGCAGCCCGCTGGTGCACACCGGCAAGCCGACGCCGCGTGCCTACGCCGAGGCCGGCGGCAGCATGTACTTCGGCGTGCCGACGGTGTGGTCACGCATCGTCGAGGACGAGGCAGCCGCGCGGGCCCTGCGCGACGCCAGGTTGCTGGTCTCCGGCAGCGCGCCGCTGCCGGTGCCGGTCTTCGAGAAGCTGAAGGCGCTGACCGGGCACGCGCCGGTGGAGCGCTACGGCATGAGCGAGACCATGATCACCCTGTCCACCCGCGCCGACGGCGAGCGCAGGCCCGGCTGGGTCGGCCTGCCGGTGCGCGGCGTGCAGACCCGGCTGCGCGACGAACACGGCGCGCCGGTCCCGCACGACGGGGAGAGCATCGGCGGCCTGCAGGTGCGCGGCCCCATGCTGTTCGCCGGCTACCTGAACCGGCCGGAGGCCACCGAGGCGAGCTGGACCGAGGACGGCTGGTTCCGCACCGGCGACGTGGCCGCCATCGACGCCGAGGGCTTCCACCGCATCGTCGGCCGCGAATCGGTCGACCTGATCAAGTCCGGCGGCTTCCGCGTCGGCGCGGGCGAGATCGAAACCGTCCTGCTCGGCCACCCCGCCGTCGCCGAGGCCGCCGTGGTCGGCCTGCCCGACGACGACCTCGGCCAGCGCATCACCGCCTTCGTGGTGCCGCGCGCCGGGGCCGATGCCGACACGCTGCCCCCGGAGCTGATCGACCTGGTGGCCGGGCAGCTCTCGGTGCACAAGCGCCCGCGCGAGGTCAGGCTGGTGGACTCGCTGCCGCGCAACGCGATGGGCAAGGTGCAGAAGAAGGTACTGGCCGCGGGACAACCGTGAGAGGCCGAGCGCACCCCGGAGTCCTCCTGGGTGCGCTCGGGTGTCCTACCCCGCGTGCCCCTCAGTTGTGGGCGTGCAGGTCCTCGTTGAGTTCGATGCCGGTGCCCTTGCGGTGCACGACCTCGACCGCGCCGGTGGTGGAGTTGCGGCGGAACAGCAGGTTGTCGCGGCCGGCGAGGTCGGCGGCCTTGATCACCGCGC
>NZ_JARWRU010001321.1 GCF_029867845.1 Nocardia farcinica
TGAATCAGGTAGCTTAGTTTAAGTTGGGTTTTGGGTTTTATCAGGTCAGGTTCTGCGAATGGTTCGTGACGCGGGGTCGCCATTACTGCCGCCTGCTGCCCGGCCCCCACAGGCGGGGTGAAGACTTGACGGGCCCGCACCTCACCCCAGGAACTGGCCCTCGTGCTGGAGACCCTGCGCGGCGGCGGCTTCCTCGCCTACGGCGACACCCCCGCGCCCGCGCAGCTGGCGGTGCTGGTGACCGGCGACGGCGCGGCGGCAGGGGAGAACGCAAGGGGAGCGAACGCGGCCCGGTTCGCCGGGGCGTTGCGCGGCCGGGGTGCGGGCGTCGTGGTGGCCGGGCGCGCCGGGGCCGCCGAAGGGCAGGGCCCGCTGGCGGTGGTGCGCGGGGACTCGGCTCTCACGGCCGTGCTGACCACCGTGGACAACCTGGACAGGGAGATCGGCCGGGTGACCGCCGTGCTCGGCCTGAGCGAGCAGCTCGGCGGCGGCGCCGGGCGATACGGAACCGGCGCCCGAGCGACCTCGCTCACCCTCGTCGCGCTGCCGGGCTGATCAGTGCGGGCGATCGGTCAGCAAACGGGCGTGGCGGGTGAGCGGCCCCGTTCCGGCGTGTTACGGTAAAGACCCGTGGGTCATACACGGATTCAGGCGCGAACCGCTCCGAAACATATCTTCGTCAGCGGTGGTGTCGCCTCCTCATTGGGTAAGGGCCTGACCGCCTCCAGCCTCGGTCAGCTGCTGACTTCGCGCGGATTGCGCGTCACGATGCAGAAACTCGACCCGTACTTGAACGTCGATCCGGGCACCATGAATCCGTTCCAGCACGGAGAGGTGTTCGTGACCGAGGACGGCGCCGAGACCGACCTCGACGTCGGCCACTACGAGCGGTTCCTCGACCGCGACCTCTCCCGCGACGCCAACGTGACCACCGGGCAAATCTATTCCTCGGTGATCGCCAAGGAGCGTCGCGGCGAGTACCTGGGCGACACCGTCCAGGTGATCCCGCACATCACCGACGAGATCAAGAACCGCATCCTGGCCATGCGCGGCCCCGACCTGCAGGGCCAGACCCCGGATGTGATCATCACCGAGATCGGCGGCACCGTCGGCGACATCGAGTCGCAGCCGTTCCTCGAGGCCGCCCGCCAGATCCGGCACGACGTCGGCCGCGACAACGTCTTCTTCCTGCACGTCTCGCTGGTGCCCTACCTGGCGCCCTCCGGCGAGCTCAAGACCAAGCCCACCCAGCACTCGGTGGCGGCGCTGCGCAGCATCGGCATCCAGCCCGACGCGCTGATCCTGCGCTGCGACCGCGAGGTGTCCGAGGGGCTGAAGTCCAAGATCGCCCTGATGTGCGACGTCGAGGTGGACGCCTGCATCTCCACCCCCGACGCGCCGTCGATCTACGACATCCCCAAGGTGCTGCACCGCGAGGGCCTGGACGCCTATGTGGTGCGCAGGCTCGGCCTGCCCTTCCGCGACGTGGACTGGACCGTGTGGGGCGACCTGCTCGACCGCGTGCACGCTCCGCGCGAGGAGGTCGAGGTGGCGCTGGTCGGCAAGTACGTCGACCTGCCCGACGCCTACCTGTCGGTCACCGAGGCGCTGCGCGCGGGCGGCTTCGCCTCCCGGGCCAAGGTGAACATCCGGTGGGTCGCCTCCGACGAGTGCGAGACCGACGCGGGCGCGGCCGCCGCGCTGCGCGATGTGGACGCGGTGCTCATCCCCGGCGGCTTCGGCATCCGCGGCATCGAGGGCAAGGTGGGCGCGATCCGGTTCGCCCGCACCCGCGGCATCCCGCTGCTCGGCCTGTGCCTCGGCCTGCAGTGCGTGGTGATCGAGGCGGCTCGTTCGGTCGGGCTGGCCGAGGCCAACTCCACCGAGTTCGAGCCCGACACCACGCAACCGGTCATCTCCACCATGGACGACCAGAAGCAGGCCGTGGCCGGTGAGGCCGATCTCGGCGGCACCATGCGCCTCGGCGCCTATCCGGCGGTGCTGGCCAAGAACTCGGTGGTGGCCCGTCTCTACGGCAGCGAGCAGGTCTCCGAGCGGCACCGGCACCGCTTCGAGGTCAACAACGCCTACCGCGACCGCATCGCCAAGAGCGGCCTGAAGTTCAGCGGCACCTCGCCCGACGGCCTGCTGGTGGAGTTCGTCGAGCTGCCCGCCGACAAGCACCCGTTCTTCGTGGCCACCCAGGCCCATCCCGAGCTCAAGAGCCGCCCGACCCGCCCGCATCCGCTCTTCGCGGGGCTGATCGCGGCCGCCCTGAAATATAAGCTGGCCGAACGGCTCCCGGTGGACCTGCCGGAGGAGCCGGTCAGCAGCGAAACAGCCGAGCCGGTCAAGGCGGGCACCGAACAAGGGGCATGAATGAGCGAGCGCGACGGCGACGCCGGGCACACACCGGGTAGCCACGACTTCCGCACCGTGGCATCCAGGACCCTGTACGCCGGCGCCATCGTCGCGCTGCGGCTCGACCAGGTCGCCATGCCGGGCGGACGCGTGGTGGAACGCGAGGTGGTCGAGCACCACGCGGCCGTCGCGGTCGCCGCGCTCGACGACGAGGACAACATCGTCCTGATCGACCAGTACCGCCACCCGCTGGGGCGGCGGCTGCTCGAGCTGCCCGCCGGCCTGCTCGACATCCCCGGCGAGGACCCGCTGACCGCCGCGAAGCGGGAACTGGCCGAGGAGACCGGGCTGGCGGCCCGCGAGTGGTCGGTGCTGGTGGACGTGGCGCTCTCGCCCGGTTTCACCGACGAGGCGTTGCGGGTGTACCTGGCGCGCGGGTTGTCGGAGACCGAGCGGCCAGAGCCCGAGCACGAGGAAGCCGATCTGGCGGTGGTCCGCATGCCGCTGGAGGAGGCGGTGCGGGCCGCGCTGTCCGGGCGGATCGTGAACGCCACCGCGGTGGCGGGTGTGCTCGCGGTGACGGCGGCCAGGGCGGCGGGCACCCCGCTGCGGCCGGGCGACGCGCCGTGGCCGGACCAGCCGACGACCTTCCTCGACCGCAAGGCTGGTGCGACGACCGACAGATCTGTATCGGAGACGGACGCGGACTGACAGGATCGACGCCATGCTCGCTCGCGAGATCGACATCTATCTGGACCATCTCGCGGTCGAGCGCGGCGCGGCCCGCAACACCCTCGGCGCCTACCGCCGCGATCTCGGCCGCTATCGCGAGTTCCTCGACGGCCGCGGCATCGCCTCGCTGGAGCAGGTGGGGGAGGCCGATGTGGCCGCCTTCACCGTCGAACTGCGGGCGGGCGGGGCCGACCACGTGCACCTGCTCGTCTCATGCGACCCGCAGTTCGGAATCCACCGCCTGGTCAAACAGATCAAGGGCCGCTCCCCCGCGTCCTGCGCGCCGAGTTCCCCGCCCTCAAGTCCCGCTTACCCACCCTGTGGACC
>NZ_JARWRU010001322.1 GCF_029867845.1 Nocardia farcinica
CGGGCGCCGCCGGCGGGGGGGCGGGCCCCCGCCGCCCCCCCCCCCCCCGACTGTACGGGTTTTCGACCCGGTGCGCGTTCAGGCGTTCGCGGCCTGCTCGGCCGCGCGTACCCGGCCCTGCGCCACGCGCAGCGCCTCAGCGCTCGCATTGCCGTCCGCGAGCACCCGGCGGGCCTCGTCGACATCGACCTCGCCCGCGAACTCCGCGGACTCGGCCAGGATGCGCACCGTGCCGGCGGTCACGGAGAAGAAACCGCCGTGCACGGCGGCGACGATCCGCTCGCCCTCGACCGGGACGATGTTCACGATCCCGCCCTCGACCAGCTGGCCGAGCAGGGGCTCGTGGCCCGGCATGATGCCGATCTGGCCCTCCGTGGTCTGGGCGCTGACGAAGGTGGCCTGGCCGGACCAGAGCCGCCGCTCGACAGCGACGAGATCAACAGACATGTCTTTCGCAGACTCAGCCGCCATCGGTGACTACTTTCCGGCGATCTTCTGCGCGGCCTTCTCGACGTCGTCGAGGCCACCGCAGGAGTTGAACGCCTGCTCCGGGTAGTGGTCGAACTCGCCCTTGCAGACCCGGTCGAAGTCGTCGATGGTCTGCTCCAGCGGCACGACCGAGCCCGGCTGACCGGTGAACTTTTCGGCCACGATGAAGTTCTGGCCGAGGAACTTCTCCAGGCGACGGGCGCGGCCGACGAGGACCTTGTCCTCCTCGGAGAGCTCGTCCATGCCCAGGATGGCGATGATGTCCTGCAGCTCCTTGTACTTCTGCAGGATGCGCTTGACCTCGTTGGCGACCGCGAAGTGCCGCTCGCCCACGATCGAGGCCTCCAGGATGCGGGAGGTCGAGGTCAGCGGGTCGACGGCGGGGTAGATGCCCTTCTGCGAGATCGGGCGGGAGAGCTCGGTCGTCGCGTCCAGGTGGGCGAAGGTGGTCGCCGGGGCCGGGTCGGTGTAGTCGTCGGCGGGCACGTAGATGGCCTGCAGCGAGGTGATGGACCGACCGCGGGTCGAGGTGATGCGCTCCTGCAGCTCACCCATCTCGTCGGCCAGCGTCGGCTGGTAACCGACCGCGGAGGGCATACGGCCGAGCAGGGTCGACACCTCGGAACCGGCCTGGGTGAACCGGAAGATGTTGTCGATGAACAGCAGCACGTCCTGGTGCTGCACGTCGCGGAAGTACTCCGCCATGGTGAGGGCGGAGAGGGCGACGCGCATACGGGTGCCCGGCGGCTCGTCCATCTGGCCGAAGACGAGGGCGGTGTCCTGGAGGACGCCCATCTCTTCCATTTCCAGGTGCAGGTCGGTGCCCTCACGGGTGCGCTCACCGACGCCGGCGAACACCGACGTGCCGGAGAACTCACGCGCGATACGGGTGATCATCTCCTGGATCAGAACGGTCTTGCCGACACCGGCGCCACCGAACAGACCGATCTTGCCGCCCTTCACGTAGGGGGTCAGCAGGTCGATGACCTTGATGCCGGTCTCGAGCAGCTCGGTCTTGCCCTCGAGCTGGTCGAAGCTCGGCGGCTTGCGGTGGATGCCCCACTGCTCGCCGTCGCGGCCGAGGCCGGGGGTGTCCAGGCAGTCGCCGAGGGCGTTGAAGACGTGGCCCTTGACGATGTCGCCGACGGGCACCGAGATCGGCTTGCCGGAGTCGGTGACAGTCGCGCCGCGGACCAGGCCGTCGGTCGGCTGCATGGAGATGGTGCGGACGATGTTGTCGCCGAGGTGCTGGGCGACCTCGAGCGTCAGCGTCTTGGCGACCGAGGTCAGGGTGACATCGGCGTGCAGGGCGTTGAACAGCTCGGGGATGGAGCCGCGCGGGAACTCGACGTCCACGACGGGGCCGATGACGCGGACGACGCGGCCTGCGGCGCCGCCGGTCCGGCTCGTGTTGTCCTGTGTGACAGCTGCGGTCATTGGTGTTGGTTCTCTCCGTGTCTGGTTGCGGCCTGGGCGGGCCGGTTGGTACGGCCCGTTCGCTCAGGCCGCGGCGCTTCTAGTCGCGGTCCGAGCTCGACGCCAGCGCGTTCACGCCGCCGACGATCTCGCTGATTTCCTGCGTGATCTGGGCCTGACGGACCGAGTTGGCCTCGCGCTGCAGGACGCTGGCGAGTTCGTTGGCGTTGTCGGTGGCCGCCTTCATTGCGGTGCGCCGAGCCGCCGACTCGGATGCCGCTGCCTCGAGCAACGACGCGTAGATACGCGTGTTGATGTACTTCGGCAGCAGCGCCGCCAGCAGCACATCTGCGTCGGGCTCGAATTCGTACTGCGCCTTCACCTCGGCCGTCGGGGAGTCGGTGACGAAGTCCTCGCCCAGGTCGAAGTTCTCGTCGACGAAGCTCACCTGGATCGGCGCCAGGCGGCGCACCTCCGGGGTCTGGGTGAGCATCGAGACGAACCGCGTGTAGACGATGTGCAGCTCGTCGACGCCGGCGATGTCGCCGGTGCCGTTCGGGTGCGGCACCTCGCCCTCCGAGCCGGCCATGAAGGCCTCGACCAGGTGGTTGCAGGCGGCCGAGGCATCGGTGTACTTCGGCTGCTGCGAGAACCCGGTCCACGAGGACACCGGGGCCCGGTTGCGGAAGGTGTAGTAGGTCAGACCCTTGGCGCCCATGACATAGAGCACCGGCTCCTTGCCCTCACCGCGCAGGGTGGTCATCAGCTCTTCGGCGCGCTTGAGCACGTTGGAGTTGTAACCACCGCACATGCCGCTGTCACTGGTGATCACCAGGACGGCGGCCCGGCGCGGGTTCGCGCGCTCGGTCAGCAGCGGGTGGGACAGGTTCTTCGACGCGCTCGCGAGCTCGCCGAGGACCTTGGTGATCTCCTCCGCGAACGGCTTCGCGGCGGCAACCCTGGCCTGTGCCTTGGAGATTCGCGAGGTCGCGATCAGCTCTTGGGCCTTGGTGATCTTCTTGATCGAATTCACACCACGAATGCGGGAGCGCAATTCACGCAAGCTAGCCACGGCGGTTCACACTCCCTTCATTCGCACTGGTCGGCTGCACGCCGACAATCGAATAGCGCATTGCTCGACCGGTTACTTCTCGACGCGCTTGCGGGTGACCGACAGGGACTCGACCTCTTCGTGCTCGAGCTCGCCCGCGGCCGCCTCGTTCACCACGCGGCTGCCGTCGGAGGCCAGGAAGCCCTGCTTGAACTTCTCGGTGGCCGCCTTGAGGGCGTTGCCGTTCTCCTCGTCGAGCACCTTGCCGCCCTCGATCGAGGCGAACGCCTCGGGCGCGGTGCGGTGCAGGTCTTCGAGCAGCTCGGCGTTGAAGCGACGGATGTCGCCGATCGGGACCGAGTCGTAGTAGCCGGCGTCGACCAGGAAGATCGACACGATCTGGTCCTCGACCGGAACCGGCGAGTACTGGTCCTGCTTGAGCAGCTCGACCCAGCGGGCGCCGCGCTCGAGCTGGGCCAGCGAGGCCGCGTCGAGGTCGGAGGCGAAGGCCGAGAAGGCCTCCAGCTCGCGGTACTGGGCCAGCTCGAGGCGCAGCGAGCCCGCGACCTTCTTCATGCCCTTGGTCTGCGCGGCGCCACCGACGCGGGAGACCGAGGTGCCGACGTTGATCGCCGGGCGGACGCCCTTGTTGAACAGGTCGGACTCGAGGAAGACCTGGCCGTCGGTGATGGAGATGACGTTGGTGGGGATGAACGCCGAGACGTCGTTGGCCTTGGTCTCGATGATCGGCAGACCGGTCATCGAACCGCCGCCCATCTCGTCGGAGAGCTTGGCGCAACGCTCGAGCAGACGCGAGTGCAGGTAGAAGACGTCGCCCGGGTACGCCTCGCGGCCCGGCGGGCGGCGCAGCAGCAGCGAGATGGCGCGGTAGGCCTCGGCCTGCTTGGTCAGGTCGTCGAACACGATCAGGACGTGCTTGCCCTGGTACATCCAGTGCTGGCCGATGGCCGAACCGGTGTAGGGGGCCAGCCACTTGAAGCCGGCAGAGTCGGAGGCGGGGGCCGCGACGATGGTGGTGTACTCCATCGCGCCGTGCTCCTCGAGCGCGGCCTTCACACCCGCGATGGTGGAGCCCTTCTGGCCGATCGCGACGTAGATGCAGCGGACCTGCTTGGTCGGGTCGCCGGTCTCCCAGTTCGCCTTCTGGTTCAGGATGGCGTCGATGCAGACCGCGGTCTTGCCGGTCTTGCGGTCGCCGATGACCAGCTGGCGCTGGCCGCGGCCGATGGCGGTCAGGGCGTCGATGGCGGTGATGCCGGTGGCCAGCGGCTCCTCGACCGGCTGGCGCTGCAGCACGGTCGCGGCCTGCAGCTCGAGCACGCGGCGATCCTCGGCCTCGATCTCGCCCAGGCCGTCGATCGGCTGGCCGAGCGGGTTGACCACGCGGCCGAGGAACTTGTCGCCGACCGGAACCGAGAGCACGTCACCGGTGCGGCGCACCTGCTGGCCCTCTTCGATCTCGGCGAACTCGCCGAGGATGACCGCACCGATCTCGCGGTCCTCGAGGTTGAGCGCCACGCCGAGCACGCCACCGGGGAACTCGAGCAGCTCGTTGGCCATCGCCGAGGGCAGGCCGCTGACGTGCGCGATGCCGTCACTGGTGTCGGTGACGACACCCACTTCTTCGATGGAGGTCTCGGGGGTGTAGCTCTGGGTGTAGCTCTCGATCGCGCTACGGATCTCGTCGGAGGAGATCGTCAGCTCCGCCATGTTCTGTCCTGCTCTCGCTGTAAGGGTCTCGAATGTCGGTGTGGTGGCCGCCTGCGGCGCCCGGCCGTCAGGCCAGTTCCCGGCGCAGCCGCTCCAGTCGGCCGACGGCGCTGCCGTCGATCACGTCGTCGCCGATCCGGACGACCAGCCCGCTGAGCAGGCTCGGGTCGACCTGGACGTGCACGGTGACGGCCTTGCCGTAGATGCGCTGCAGGGAGGCGGCCAGCCGCTCCCGCTGCTGCGACGTCAGGGCGATCGCGGCGCGCACGTGCGCGACGATCTGCTCGCGCCGCGACGCCGCCAGGTCGGACAACTCGTCGAAGGCCGTCCCGATGGCGACGCCGTTACGGGTGACCACCTGCTCCGCCAGGGCGATGGTGACCGGCTCGGCCTTCCCCGTCAGCAGGCGGGTCAGCAGTTCGCGCTTGGCCGGGGCGGGCTTGGCGCGATCGGAGAGGGCCTGTTCGAGGTCGGGGTTGTCGGCGATGATCCGGCCCAGCCGGAACAGCTCGTCCTCGACCGCGTCCAGCCTGCCCGCGTTGGCGGCCGACTCGAGCAGCGCTTCCTGGCCGAGCAGGACCAGCGTGTCCACCATGTCGGAGGTCCGCGACCAGTTCTGCGCCACGGCCGTGGTCAGCACCGCCTGGGTGGCGACGCTGACCTTGCCGCCGAAGACCCGCTCGCTCAGTTCGGCGCGCGCCGAACCGGGCACCGACACGTCCGCGAGCGCAACACGCAGCGAACGCTGGTCGTCCAGCACGGCTACGACGGCGAACAGTTCCGATCCCGTCGTGGCGGCAACACTGTCGCTTCCGGTCAGAGCGGCCCGAAGCGCTTCCCGGGACCGGGAGCTGGCCTCGCGGCTCGCTGCGTACATGCTTCTCACTTTCGCGTCGTTACCTTCCGACCCCGATGCCGGCATCGGAGGAATCGAGCTCGCTCAGGAAGCGCTCGATCGATGCGGCCTGCTTGGCCTCGTCCGAAACCGACTGACCGATGATCTTCTCGGCCAGGTCGACGGCCGTGCGGCCGACTTCGGAGCGCAGCTCGGTGAGGATCTGCTGGCGCTGGGCTTCCAGCTGTGCCTGGCCCGCGGCCACGATGCGGTCGCTCTCGGCCTGGGCCTCGGAGCGCATCTGCGCGAGGATCTGCTGGCCCTGCGTACGCGCTTCCTCACGGATGCGCGCGGCCTCCAGCCTGGCGTCGGCCAGCTGCTGCTGGTACTGCTGCAGCGTCTGCTGCGCCTCGGCCTGCGCGGCCTCGGCCTTCGCGATCCCGCCCTCGATCTTCTCGCTGCGTTCGTTCAGAACCTTGGTCAGGCTCGGGATGACGAACTTGTAGAAGAGCGCGGCGATGACCACGACGCAGACGATCGACCAGACGATGTCGTACGTCGCGGGGAGAAGAGGATTGACGTCCTCTTCCGCCTCCGCTGCCAGTACTGCGTACTCGTACATCGGAATCAGAAGATGAAGCCGGCGACGAGGCCGATCAGGGCCAGCGCCTCGGTGAACGCGATGCCGAGGAACATGTTGGTACGGATGGTGCCCTGCAGCTCGGGCTGGCGGGCGATACCCTCGATCGCCTTACCGACGACGATGCCGACGCCGATGCCCGGGCCGATCGCGGCCAGGCCGTAGCCGACGGCGCCGAGGCCCTTCAGCGTCGACTCGTTGGCAGCTTCCTGGGCCAGGTACGAGAGGCTCATGAGTCTTCTTTCCCTTTCTTTTGCTCACCCGCCGGGCGGCGAGGTGCAGCAGGTCTGACGTTGTGTGTTGCGGTCGGGTCAGTGGGAGTCGGCGTGCTCGGCCAGACCGATGTAGACAGCGGTCAGCAGGGCGAACACGTAGGCCTGCAGGAACACGACCAGCAGCTCGAACAGGGTGAACCCGATTCCCGCGAGCAGCGAGAACGGCGAGAACACCTTCATCCAGGCGGTGGCGTCGAACAGGAAGTACCAGGTGGAGCTGAAGAACAGCACCAGCATGATGTGGCCGGCCAGCATGTTCGCCATGAGTCGGACGGTCAGCGTGAACGGGCGCAGGATGAACGTCGAGACGAACTCGATCGGGATGAGCAGCACGTGCAGGGCGGGCGGCACGTTGGGCACCACGATGCTCGAGCGCATGTAGGTGAAGAAGCCGTACTTCTTGATGCCCACGTAGTTGAACGCGATGTAGGCGATGACGGCCAGCACCAGCGGCATGCCGATCCGGGCGTTCGAGGAGATGTTCAGGAACGGAATGACGCCGGACACGTTCAGGAACAGGACCGTGAAGAAGATCGTCGCGATCAGCGGGAAGAATTTCCGGCCGGTTTCCTTGCCCAGGATTTCCTCGGCGATCTGCTCCTTGACGAAGACCAGACCGATCTCGGCGACATTCTGCAGGCCGCGCGGAACGATCTTCGGACTACGGAACGCCAGGAACATGACGGCCACGAGAACAGCCGTCATCAGCAGGCGGACCAGCATCAGACGGTCGAGTTCGAACGGCGTTCCCTCGAACAGCACAGCTGGAGGGAAGAAGTCGGTTAGCGACGGCGCGTGGAACTCACCCGCCGCCAAAGTGGTGACGCTCAGCGTTCTCTCCCGTGTTCGGGCCGCGAGGTGGGTTGCTTTCCCGCGGTTCGATCGGACATTGACGATCAATTTGGTCGACTGAGGTCGGCTCGAAGTTCGTCAGCAGCTGGGCGGCAAATCCGCTTAGGCGTCTGTACGTGTGTCGGCGACATCGTCGACATGCAGAACCACACCCTCATCGGGCGCGGCACGGCAGTAAGCATAGCGGCACCATCGAAGGTCCAGGAGACTACCCCTGGCTTGGTTGCTTGCTTACCAACACTTTACCAAGCGGTCTACGACGCTGTGTAGGGGGGTGAAGTCAGTTCTCCGCGCTCGGCGCGTCGCCGTCGCCCGCGGTAGTGGTCACGTACGGAACCTTCTGGCGCACAACGCCGAAGGTCTCGGCGCCGAGCACGATCACCAGCGCGCCGACGACGGTCAGGAACAGCACCACGCGGTCGTAGAAGTCGAAGCGGGTGAGGATCGCCACCGCGATCAGCACCAGCAGCACCTTGCCCACCCAGCTGACCAGCATGACCAGGCCCGCGGTGCTCGGCGGCAGCTTCGCGCCGAACAGCACGACCGCCGCCGTGGTCAGGATGAAGATCCCGCCGATGGCCGAGCCGAGCAGCGCGCCCCACAGCCCCGGCAGGCCGGAGACCGCCGTGCCGATCGCCGCGGCGAGCACCACCAGCACCGCCAGGCCGATGAGGCCGTAGCGCAGTGCCGCCTTCAGCGGGGCGTCGGGACCGGCGACGGGGGTGGGAGTGAAGCTCACGTCCCCGACTCTACCCAAGCCCCCTGAGGCCACTCGAGCCCCGCCGGGCCTCGCGCGCCACCGGCGGCTTCTTTACCCTCCGACCTCGGGCGCCCGGTCCTGCGGCGGCGGCCTGCGGGCCTCCTCCCGGCGGCGCAGGCTCGGCACCGCGGTGACCACCAGGGCGAATACCAATCCGCCCGCCATGAGCAGTACGACAACCCTGCGATCCATCAGCGACGTGCCGACAGCGCCGAATGCGAGCACCCCGACCCACAGGTAGATCAGCAGCACCACACGCCGGTGCGAATGCCCGATCTGCAACAACCGGTGATGGAGATGCATTTTGTCGGGCGTCGAGAAACTCACCCCGGCGCGCACCCGGCGCACGATGGCCAGCAGCAGGTCGAGCACGGGAATGAACATCACCGCGCCGACCAGCAGAACCGGCGAGAGCAGACCGACGATGTCGCGCGGGCCGTAGCCCTGGAGCGGAATTCGCCCGGACGCGCCGGTGGAGATCGCCGCGAGCATCAGGCCGATGAGCATCGACCCGGAATCGCCCATGAATATCCGGGCGGGCTGGAAATTGTGCGGCAGGAATCCCAGGCAGGCGCCCGCGAGCGCGGCGGCGAGCAGGGCGGGCGGATAGGTGTCCACCGAGCCGCCCTGTTCGTAGAGCAGGCCGACGGAGAACACGAAGACCGCCATGGCGGCGATGAAACCGAGCCCGCCCGCCAGGCCGTCGAGGCCGTCGACGAAGTTCATCGCGTTGATCAGCGTGACCGTGATGGCCACCGTGACCAGACCGCCCTGCAACGCGTCGAGCACGACCGTCGAGTCGTCGAAGGGGTTGTAGATGACGAACCAGCTCAGGCCCATCAGCGCCATCACGCCCGCGGCGGTGACCTGACCGGCGAACTTGGTCAGCGCGTCCAGGCCCCAGCGGTCGTCCACGATGCCGACCACCACGATCAGCGTGGCCGCGACCAGCACCGCGGGCACATCCGGCGCGTAGTCGAAACCTCTTCGCAGCGCGGGCAATTGGTGGGCGAACAGGATCGCCGCGATCACGCCGGTGTACATGCCGACGCCGCCCATGCGCGGGATCGGCTCCAGGTGCACGTCACGGGCGCGCGGGACCGCGATCGCGCCGAAGCCGATCGCCAGTACCCGCACTCCCCCGGTGGCCAGGAAGGTGACGGTCGCGGAGACGAGCAGGACAAGCACGAGCTCGCGCAGCGGAACTACAGAGCCGGCGCCGGAGAACGCCAGGATCACGCCGGGCACCGTCCCATCACGGGGTCGTCCACGGGCCTCACCGGGCCGGGGTGGTCAGTTCGTCCGGCGACATGCCGAGCACCTCGGCGATCTCGGCGAGCCCCACCGCGCCCTCGCGCAGCACCCTCGGCCGGTCGGCGGTGAGGTCGACGATGGTGGAGGCCACCGCGTGCGCGGCCGGGCCGCCGTCGAGGTACACCGAGACCAGGCTGCCGAGCTGATCGCGCGCCTCGGTCACGGTGGCCGCGGGCGGCTGTCCCGAGACGTTGGCACTGGAGACCGCCAGCGGCCCCACCTCGCGCAGCAACTCCAGCGCGACCGGGTGCAGCGGCATCCGCAGCATGACCGTGCCCCTGGTGTCGCCGAGATCCCAGGCCAGCGAAGGGGCCTGCTGCACAACCAGACTCAGGCCGCCGGGCCAGAACGCGCGGATCAGGTCTCTGGCCTGCGGTCGCACCGAGAACACCAGTCCGTCGATCGTGTTCCACGACCCGACCAGCACCGGGACCGGCATGTCGCGGCCGCGCCGCTTGGCGGCCAGCAGTTCGGCGACAGCGGTGGAATCGAACGCGTCGGCCGCCAGCCCGTAGAGGGTGTCGGTGGGCATAACCACGAGTCGCCCGGACTTGAGGGCGCTGGTGGCCGCGGTCAGTCCGGCAGCGCGCGAGTCGGAATCCGCACAGTCGTAGACGGTACTCACGCCCCCATCCTGTCACGGGGCGCGCCGGGAACCGTTATCAGGCCGTCACTGCCGGTTTCCCGTGGTCGATTCGGCGGGCGACGACGAAACGCGGTCGGCCCGCCAGGTCGGGGTGCTCGACGATATCGGCGTACGCGCCGCTGTCGCGCAGCAGCGCGGCCAGGGCGGATCCGTTGCTGTCGTCGTGCTCGATGCCGGTGGCTCCGCCGGGGCGCAGCAACCGGGTGACGGTCGGCAGCATGGCGCGCACCACGTCCAGGCCGTCGGGGCCGCCGAAGAGGGCGCGGTGCGGGTCGTGCGCGGCGACCTCGGGCTCGAGCTCGGCGCCCTCGGGGATGTAGGGCGGGTTGGACAGCACCAGGTCGACGCGGCCGTTCAGGTCGGCGAGCAGGTCCTGATCGGTGACGTCGTCGGCGTGCAGCACGATCGGGCGATCCCCCGCGGCGATCCGGTCGTCGGCGTTGCGCCTGGCCCAGGTCAGGGCGTCGGGGTCGATCTCGACCGCGTGCACCCGCGCGTCCGGCCTGGCGTGCGCGACGGCCAGCGCCAGCGCGCCGGAGCCGGTGCACAGGTCGACCACGACGGGCTGGCGGTCGCGCGGCAGCGACTCCAGCCAGGCCAGCGCCCAGGCGAACAGCAGCTCGGTCTCCGGGCGCGGCACGAACACCCCCGGCCCGACCGCGAGGTCGATCTCCCCCATCGAGGCGACACCGGTCAGATGTTGCAGCGGCTCGCGACGGGCGCGGCGCTCGACCAGCTCCGTGAACCGCGCCAGCATGTCCTGCTCGACCATCGGGACCAGCGCCAGGCGGGTGCGCTGCACACCGAGCAGGTGCGCGGCCAGCAGTTCGGCATCCGTGCGGGGGCTGGCCACGCCCGCCGCGCGCAACCGCTCGGCGGCGGCTTCGACGGCCGGACGCAAGGCTGTTCTGCTCACGGTCCCACTGTGCCCGATGCCGGGCACGGGCGGGCGGGCAGGCTCACTCCGCGGCCATGCGCGCCTCCCGGTCGGCCTTGCTCAGCGCGTCGAGCAGGGCGTCGAGGTCGCCGTCGAGCACCGCGTCGAGGTTGTGCGACTTGTAGCCGATGCGGTGGTCGGTGATGCGGTTCTCCGGGAAGTTGTAGGTGCGGATGCGCTCGGAGCGGTCCACGGTTCGCACCTGGGAGGCGCGGCCGGCGGCGGCCTCCTGTTCGGCCTGTTCCTCGGCCAGCGCTTGCAGCCTGGCGGCGAGCACCTGCATGGCGCGTGCCTTGTTCTGCAGCTGGGAGCGCTCGTTCTGGCAGGTCACCACGATGCCGGTGGGCAGGTGGGTGATGCGAACCGCCGAGTCGGTGGTGTTGACACCCTGGCCGCCCTTGCCGGAGGAGCGGTACACGTCGATGCGCAGATCCGATTCGTCGATCTGCACCTCGGCAACCTCGTCGGGCTCGGGGTAGATGAGCACGCCCGCGGCGGAGGTGTGGATGCGGCCCTGCGATTCGGTGACCGGCACGCGCTGCACGCGGTGCACGCCGCCCTCGAACTTGAAGCGCGACCACACACCGTCGCGGGCGGCGTCGCGGCTCTTGATCGACAGCGTGGCCTCCTTGTATCCGCCCAGGTCGGAGACGGTGGCGTCGAGGACCTCGACGCGCCACCCGCGCTGTTCGGCGTAGCGGATGTACATCCTGGCCAGGTCGGCGGCGAACAGC
>NZ_JARWRU010001323.1 GCF_029867845.1 Nocardia farcinica
CCCCCCCCCCCCCCCAAACTCCGGCGCCGGCTGCGCGCCCTCCCCGGGGGCCCCCCCGGCCACGCCGGGGCGCGGCCCCTACTGTTCCCGGCCCCGCGTGTACCCAACTGGGGCCCCCCCCCCCCCGGCCGCGTGCGCGACCCGCTGCTGCCCGAGGGGGAGGTGCGGATCGGCGGTTTCGGCGGTGCCGACGGACTGCGGAAATGGCTGACCGACCACGGGATCGAGCGCGTCGTGGACGCCACCCACCCGTTCGCGGCGACCATCAGCGCCAATGCCGCGCGCGCGGCCGCGGATGCCGGGGTGCCGCTGTTGCGGCTGCTGCGCCCCGCGTGGACGCCCGGGCCCGGCGACCGGTGGATTCCGGTGCCCGACCTCACCGAGGCCGCCCGGGCAGCCGCGGGCCATGAGCGCGTGTTCCTGACCATCGGCCGTCAGGGCGTGAGCGCGTTCGCCGATCTCGCCGCGCCCTGGTTCCTGATCCGGGCCATCGACCCGCCCACGGCCGCGCTACCGCCCCGGCACGAGCTGCTGCTGGCGCGCGGGCCGTTCACGCTCGACGAGGAGATCGCCCTGATGACGCAGCACGGCGTCGAGGTCGTGGTGTCGAAGAACAGCGGCGGCGATCGGACCGAGGCAAAACTCGAGGCGGCCAGGGAACTGGGGATTCCGGTGGTCATGATCGATCGGCCCGCCCCGGCGCCCGCGAACGTGGTGGTCGACTCGCCCGAAGCCGCCCTGGCCTGGCTCACGGAGCCCTGGGGCAAGCCCTGATCGCAGCGCGCTCGGATGTCGTGGCACGCCTGGATGCCTGACCGCGATGTCGCCGGAGCGCGATCTGCGTGCCGGCCGGCGCGGTTCGTCCCGGCGGTCGGGACGCGGTCGGCCGGAAACTAGTGCCCGAGGATCGACGGAAGCTTGTCGAACCAGGCGAGCACCGCGCGCTCGTACTCGAGCCCGAATTCGAGGGTGGCGCGCTGGTGGGCGGGCATGTCCTTGCCCTCGTCGGCGCGGTAGCGGTCGAGGCGGGCCTGGTGGATCTCGCGGTTGGCGGCGATGATCTCGGCCAGCCGTTCCCGGGGGATGTGCTCGCCGAAGTGCATGCTCAGCAGCAGCGGGACGCGGATGGTCTCCGCGCCCGGGTCGCGCACCACCCACTCCAGGAAGGCCGCTAGGCCCGCGTCGGTGAGCCGGTAGGGGGTGCGGTCGCGCGCGCCCGTCTCACCCTTCTCCACCAGGCCGCTCGCGGCCATGGTGGCCAGTTCGCGGTAGACCTGGCTCTGGGTGATGGTCCAGAAGTCGCCGATGCGGTCCTGGGCGAGGGTGACCAGGTCCCAGCCCGACATCGGGCCCTCGTGCAGGAAACCCAGCAGCGAGGCCGCGGTCGAGTTCAGCGTCTTGCGCGTCGTCGGGCGCGTGGTGGCGGTGTCGGGCACGGCTCGCTCCCTTCGATCCCGAACGGACATTCCAAAGTGGAATATTACCCGATCGGCGCGGCGGCGTCGGCGGTGCCGTACCGGCGGGAGGTGTAGACCCGGGTGCCGTGATCGGACTCCACGACCGCCGTGGTGGTCGCGCCGATGATGAGCAAGGTGCGCATGTCCACCTCGGCGGGGTCCAGATCGGCCAGTCGCACCACGCGCACCCGCTCGCCCGGACCGCCGACATCGCGGCCGAGCACCACCGGGGTGTCGGGCGAGCGGTGCTCGAGCAGCAGATCCCGCATGGCGCCGACCTGCCAGGTGCGCTGCGAGGACGCCGGATTGTAGATCGCGATGGCCATGTCCGCGGCCGCCACCGCCGCCAGCCTGCGCGCCACCACCTCCCACGGCTTGAGCCGGTCCGACAACGAGATCATGGCGTAGTCGTGGCCGAGCGGCGCGCCGACCCGGCTGGCGACCGCGTTGGCCGCCGTGCCGCCGGGCAGCCCCCGCACCGGCACCGCCCGCCCGCGCGGGTCGGCCGACTCCTCCAGCACCGCCGCCGCCATGGCGAACACGCCGGGATCGCCGGAGGAGACCACCGCGACCCGCGCGCCGCGCAGCGCCAGATCCAGCGCCATGGCCGCGCGCTCGGACTCCACCCGGTTGTCGCTGGCATGCCTGCGCTGGCCCGGCCGCACCGGCACGCGATCGATGTAGGTCGTGTAGCCCACGAGGTCGGTTGCCTCGGCGAGGGCTTCGCGCACCTCGGGGGTGGTCCACTCCGGGTTGCCCGGTCCGAGGCCGACCACGACCACCTCGCCGGTCGCGGTTGTCGGCTCCGGCTCGGGCCGGTCGGCGACGGCCACCGAGTGGTCGCCGCTCGTCGCGCAAGCACCGTCCGCCGCATGGACCCGGGTGGCGCCACCTCCGGCCGCGTCGACCGGAGCGCGATGCCCGGATGCCGTCGGGACGTGGCGAGGGGACGAGAGTTCGGCCGCCGCACCCGGTCCGGGCTGTTCCCCGCGCGCGGCGCGCACCGTGGGCAGCGGCGTGGTCGGGCGCGGTCCGGGAACCAGGGTGATGGAGAAGTACGGCACGTCTGCCTCGTCGACCTCGGCCGCGGTGAGCACACGTTCGCGCGTGGTGCTGGCGCGCTCGATGTAGTAGGCGTCGTCGAGTCTGCCCGCGTCGGCCAGGGCGCGGCGCACGCCCGGATAGGTGCGGCCGAGCTTCATGATGGCGGCGGCGTCGGTGTCGCGCAGGCGGCGGGTGAGCTCCTCGGTGGGCATGGTGCCGGGCAGCACCGTGAGCACCTGCTCGCCCTCCACCAGCGGGGTGCCCAGCGCCGCCGACGCCGCGCTGACCGAGGTGATGCCTGGAACGATCTCGGCCTCGAAGCGGTCGGCCAGGCGGCGGTGCATGTGCATGTTGGAGCTGTAGAACAGCGGGGCGCCCGCGGCGAGCAGCGCGACCGTGCGGCCCGCGGCCAGATGCGCGGCGAGGCGTTCGGCGGCCTGCTCGTAGAACTCGTCGATGGCGCCCTGATAACCGCCGGGATGGTCGGTGCTCTCGGTGGTGACCGGGTAGACCAGGTGTTCCTCCAGCTGGCCGGGACGCATGTACGGTGCGGCGATGCCGCGCGAGATGCTGCGCCCGTGTCGCGCGCTGTGGAAGGCGATCACATCGGCCGCGCCGATGATCCGCGCCGCCTTGACCGTCACCAGTTCCGGGTCACCGGGCCCGAGCCCGACGCCCCACAGCTTGCCCGGCGCCACCGCTGCCTCGCTCATTCCTGCTCGCTCGCAATCGCGTTCAGTGCCGAGGCGGTGATGGCGCTGCCGCCCCGCCTGCCCCGCACGGTCAGATACTCCACGCCGCCGTACTCGGTCAGCGCCTGCTTGGACTCGGCCGCCCCGACGAAACCCACCGGAATGCCCAGCACCGCAGCTGGCCGCGGCGCCCCCGCGTCGAGCATGTCGAGCAGGTGGAACAGCGCGGTCGGGGCATTGCCGATGGCCACCACCGCGCCCTCGAGGCGGTCGCGCCACAGCTCCAACGCGGCGGCCGAGCGGGTGTTGCCGATCTCGGCGGCCAGTTCCGGCACCCGAGGATCGCGCAGCAGGCAGATGACCTCGTTGTCCGCGGGCAGGCGCGTACGGGTGACACCCGCGGCCACCATGTTGGCGTCGCACAGGATGGGCGCGCCCGCGCGCAGAGCGGCCCGCGCCGCGGTGACCACGCCGGGGGAGAAGGCCACATCGCCCGCGAGGTCGACCTGCCCGCAGCCGTGGATCATCCGCACCACCACCCGCGCGACGTCCTCGGGAAAACCGCTCAAATCGGCCTCGGCGCGAATGGTCGCGAACGAGCGCCGGTAGATCTCGGCCCCGTCGGTGAGGTAGCTGGCACGCAGGTCGGACATGCGCTACACCCTAGTGCGCCCCTCGGGGCGGTCCGGCCACGGCTCGAGCCTTCGCCCGCCGGGGGGAAAGTACCGGCTGAGAACCGCTCCCGGTGGATCAGCGCGGCCGGTGCCGAGCCTGGCGGGCAGGCGGGGTGGCGGGTGGTCCGGCCGGTGCCGAAGGGCGGTAGTGCGACTGATCGTGGCGCGGTGGATCGTGGCGCGGCGGTCAGTCAGGCGACGTGCCCGAGTCGGCGCAGCCGCACGCCGGCGTCGTCCGCGCGCAGCCGGAACAACGTGCCCGGCGCGTCGGCAGCGCGGCGCAGGTCCTCGTCGAGGTGGGTGCGGTCGGTGATGGAGTGCCATTCGACGGCGCGGCGATGCCGCAGGTGCGGGTCGGGCTCGGCGGGGTCGTACTCGTAGGGGCCCGCGATGGTGCCGATGGCGGCGCGGCGGCCGGTCAGCGACACCACGATGGTGTGCCCGGTGCGCATGCTGCGGCTGAAATTGCGCCAGTAGGAGACGAACAGGCCGATGGCTTTGCGACTGCGGCCGGGATTGTGCTGCTCGAGCCGCGCGCGCAGTTCGACATCACTGCCGAAACTCGTGACCGGGCAGCCGAATTCGTCGTGCCGGACGGCTACGAAGCCCTCGCGCAGGAACCGCTTCTCCAACCCGGGATCGGCCCAGGCACGGATGCGCCAAGCGGTGGTGGCGGATGTCATCGATCTCTCCTCCCGGAACTGCGGCGCCGCGCGGCCGGACACGAAACCGGCCGATTCCCTGCGCGCCCGCACGATCATAGGCCGCTCTCCGGTGCCGTAAGCATGTTTTTCCCACCCCGGTTGTCCGGGCGTGCGCGCCGTGCGATCGGTGCGGAAAGAACACGGCGCGAACGACATTCGTCCTGGAGTCGGCGGCCGCGTCGCGGTGGGCGCCGCCGGGAGGGTGAGGTCGGCCGTCGTGGCACGCGATCGGCGACCGGTGTACAGCGGCTACGACACCGAGCAGCGCAAGGCCCATACCGACCGCGTCCTCCGGCGGTGACCGCGCCGGGACGCGGGGTCAGGTCCTCGGGCGCTCGAGGATTCGGGACATCACCAGCGAGCTGCGCGTGCGACCCACCCGCGCGTTCTCGCGGATGCGCTCCACGGTGGACTCGATCTCGGCCATGTCGGTGGCCATGACGTGCACCAAAGCGTCGGCCTCGCCCGCGATGGTCCACACGCCGACCACCTGCGGGATCGGCTCGAGGGTGCGGCGCAGCTCGGCGGGACTGATGTTGTCGCGATAGTAGACCTCCACATAGGCCTCCGTCTTCCAGCCGAGCGCGGCGGGGTTCACCAGGGCGGTGAACCCGGTGATCTGGCCCGCGGCGATCATCCGGTCCACCCGGCGCTTCACCGCGGGCGCGGAGAGGCCGACCTCCGATCCGATTTCCTGATAGGAGGAGCGCGCCGAGCGCAGCAGATGACCGAGGATGGCGCGGTCGGTGTGGTCCATGTCGCACTCCTCGCGTCGTCGGTGCGCAATGATTCGCCGTTATTCGGTCCGAGAACGCAATGATCGCACGTTACGCACGCAATGGACCAGCGGATATCGTCGCGATCAGCCGACCGTACGCGCCGACTCCGGGAGCCGCGATGACCTCTGTAGCCGCCTTTCCGTCCCCTGATCCCGCGCCCTTCCGCCGGCCGGTGCCGCGCCGCTTCGTCATGTGCAGGCCCGACCACTTCGACGTCACCTACCGCATCAACCCGTGGATGCGGCCGGGGGAGACCGTCGACCGGGCACGTGCGCTGGCCCAGTGGGAGACGCTGCGCGAGACCTTCCTCGCCCACGGCCACCAGGTCGAGGTGGTGTCCGGCGAGCCGGGCCTGCCGGACATGGTCTTCGCCGCCAACAGCGCGGTCGCGCTCGGCGACCGGGTGCTGACCGCGCGCTTCGCCCACGCCGAGCGGGCGGCCGAGGGTCCCGCCTACCTGGACTGGTTCCTGCGCCGCGGCGCCGCCGAGGTGGCGGCCGCGAGTGAGATCAACGAAGGGCAGGGCGATTTCGCCTGTGTGGGCGGCCGGTTCCTCGCCGGCACCGGGTTCCGCACCACCCCGGCCGCGCACCGCGAGGTGGAGAGCTTCTTCGAGGTTCCGGTCGTGACCCTGGAGCTGGTCGACCCGCGCTTCTACCATCTCGACACCGCGCTCATGGTGCTCGACGACAACACCGTCGCCTATTACCCGCCCGCGTTCAGCGAGACCAGCCGTATCGTGCTGGCGGGGCTGTTCCCGGACGCGGTGCTCGCCACCGACGCCGACGCCGAAGTGCTCGGACTGAACGGTGTGAGCGACGGCTACCACGTCTTCCTGAGCCCGCGCGCCACCGACCTGGCCGCCGCCCTGCGCGACCGCGGCTATCTGCCGATCGGGGTGGACGTGAGCGAGCTGTTGAAGGCGGGTGGCGGCGTGAAGTGCTGCACACTGGAACTGGTCGAGGCGGCGGAGCCAGGCTTCGGCATCCCGGACCCTCGCTACGCCGCCTGACTTCTCCCACTCCGCCGGGGGGGGGGGGGGGGGGGGCGCGCCCCGCGCCCCCGGGGGGGGGGGGGGGGGGGGGGGGCGGCGCG
>NZ_JARWRU010001324.1 GCF_029867845.1 Nocardia farcinica
CCCCCCGCCCCCCCCCCCCCCCGGCCCCCCCGCGCCCCCCCCGCCGGCCCCCCCCCCCCCCCCCCCCCCGCCCCCGCCCCCCCCCGCGGGGGGCCCCCCCCCCCGTCGCGTGCGTTCGGGCAGGGTCGACCGGGCAGGGGCCCGGCCGCCTGATGCGCGGCCGCCCTGGCCCGCCCGGTGGCCGTTGTGGCGTCAGTCTCCGGCCGCGGCCCAGGACTCGATGATCGTGCGTGCGATGGAGATCGAACCGGGCAGCAGCAGCCGCGCCCCCTCCTGTCGCGCGCCCCACGCGCCGAGAGCCAGCGCCTCGCGCACCTCGGCGCGGGTGAACCAGTGCGCCTCGGCGATCTCGCCGTCGGAGAAGACCAGTTCCTGACCGGGATCGCCGACCGCGCTGAAGCCGAGCATCAGCGAGCGCGGGAACGGCCACGGCTGGCTGCCCAGGTAGCTGATGTCGCGGACGTCGACGCCGACCTCCTCGCGGATCTCGCGCTCGACGCAGCGTTCCAGCGATTCACCGACCTCGACGAACCCGGCCAGCAGCGAGAACATCGTCACCGGCCAGGTGTGCTGGCGGGCCAGCAGCACCCGGTCGGCGCCGTCGTGGACCAGGCAGATGACCGCGGGGTCGATGCGGGGGAACTCCTCGTGCCCGGCGTCGGTGACCCGCGACCAACCACCCTTGGCGACCACCGTGCGCGAACCGTCGTGGGCACTGTAGGCGGCCTTGTCGTGCCAGTTGAGCAGGGCAAGGGAGGTGGCGAGGACGCCGGCGGTGAAGTCGTCGAGTTCCATCGCGGCGACCCGGAGATCGGTGAGCGGGCCGTCCAGTTCCTCGGTGCGCACCGCCCACAGGTGCCTGCCCTCGGTGACGCCGAGGAAGACCGCGGCCTGGCTCGGCTCCGGGGAGAGGTCGGTGGCGGGATCGAGCACCAGCGCGCCGTCCAGGAAGCGGATACGACCCCGTTTGTCGACGCGCAGCAGCAGCGCGTCGGCCCAGCCCTCTTTCAGGGCGTGTTCGTCGCCGCGCAACGCCTCGGCGCGATCCCCCGCGAAGCGGGACAGCAGCGGCACACCGTGCAGTTGGAATGTCACGTCTAGAGACTACTTCCGGGCGGCACGAAGTCGCTGTCCGATTCGGCCGGGCGATCGGCCACCGGGCTACTTCACGGTGCGCCGGAGATAGAGCAGCTTGTCGCCCGCCTCGACGGCGTCCACCTCGGGGTCGCCGACCCTGATGAGCTCGCCGTTGCGCACCACGCCGAGCACGATGTCGCGCAGGTGACGCGGGGAACCGCCGACCTCGCTCGGCTCCACCTCGCGTTCGGCGACGGCGAAGCCCGCCTCCGGGGTGAGCAGATCCTCGATCATCTCCACGACGGTCGGGGTGGTGGTGGCGATGCCGAGCAACCGGCCCGCGGTTTCCGAGGACACCACCACCGAGTCCGCGCCGGACTGGCGGAGCAGATGGATGTTCTCGGCCTCGCGGATGGCCACGACGATCTTGGCCTTCATGTTCAGCTCGCGGGCGGTCAGCGTCACCATGACCGCGGTGTCGTCGCGATTGGCGGCCACGATGACCGCGGCCGCGTTCTGCACGCCGGCCAGCCGCAGCACGTCGGACTGGGTCGCCGAGCCGAACACCGTGACCAGCCCCGCGTTGGCCGCGGCCTCCAACGCGGCCTGATCGGTGTCGACCACCACGATGTCGGTCGGCGCGATGCCGTCGCCGAGCATCGCGTCGATGGCCGTTCTGCCCTTGGTGCCGTATCCGACGACCACCGTGTGATCACGCACGCCGCGCCTCCAACGCTGAATCTTGAACGCCTGCCGGGACCGTTCGGTGAGCACGCTGATGGTGGTACCGACGAGCACGATGAGGAACAGGATCCGCAGCGGCGTGATGACGAGGATGTTGACCAGCCGCGCGTCCGGCGAGACCGGGGTGATGTCGCCGTAGCCGGTCGTGGAGAGGGAGACCGTGGCGTAGTAGAGGGCGTCGAGGAACGACAGCTCCCCGCCCGAGGTGTCGCGATAGCCGTCGCGTTCCAGGTACACCAGCAGGGCCGCGCCGAACAGCAGCGCGATGGCGACCATGATGCGCCGGGTCAGCGAGACCCAGGGGCTGATGGCGCCTTCCGGGATGCGCAGGACGCCGACCAGGGTGTGGTCGGGGCGCGAGACCAGGCCGCCGCGGTTGACCCGTTCGACGAACTCACCCAGCATCGGACACCCCCTGGCGCCGCGGCCTCACCCGCGACCGGCGCGACTGTCTCCCACACACGAAGCGGAGCCTACCGGGTGGCGCCGACCGCGCCGGGTCTCGACGCGGCGGCCGCCCGATGGCAGGCTCACGGCATGGCCACCAGTTCCCCCGACCCCACCCGAGGGCCCGCGCTCGCGCTGGCCGCGTTGCTGTTCGGCGCGGGCGCGCTGCATTTCGTCCGCCCAGGCTTCTTCGACGCCATCGTGCCGAGGGCGCTGCCCGGCCGGGCCCGCGACTACACCTACGCCTCCGGTGTGGCCGAGATCGGCGTGGCCGCCGCGCTGGCCGTGCCACGCACCCGGCGGCTGGGCGGGCGGCTGGCGGCCTGGCTGTTCGCGGCGGTCTTCCCGGCCAATCTCCAGATGACCGTGGACGTGCTCGGGAGCGAGAAGGCCTCGACGGCGTTCAAGGTGGGCACGCTGGCGCGGCTGCCGTTGCAGTATCCGATGATCGCGGCGGCGCGGAAGGTCGCCAGGGGCTGAGCTCTCCGACGCGGGCCGCGTGACCCCGGCGCACGCGCGGTGCCGGACCGCCGGCCTGGCGCGTCGGTCAGTGTGCGCCTGGTTCCTCGGAGTTGCGTGGCCGCGCGGAATCGCGGATGAGTTCGGCCAGTTCGTCGGGCCCCGGCAGATCGTCGGGGGCGATGGTGCGGCCGGTGCGCACGTAGTGGAAGGCCGCGCCGACCCGCTCCAGCACGGATCGCTCGCTCTCGCCGAGACGCGCGGCCATGAGCCTGGCCCAGGCCAGCCGATAGATGGCCAGCTGCATGGCGACCGCCGTCTCCTCGCCTGCCCCCGGTTCCGCGCCGGTCTTCCAGTCCACCACCACCCAGCGTCCGCCGGGTTCGGCGAAGACCGCGTCCATCCTGCCGCGGATCACCACCCCGGCGATGGAGGTCTCGAAGGGCACCTCCACGTCGACCGGACTGCGGTGCGCCCACGGCGAATTCAGGAAGGCGTCCTGCATCCGCGCCAGCTCGGCGTCCACCCCTTCCCCCGCCTCCGGCGCCCCCACGCCGGGCAGCTCGTCCAGCCCGAGCAACCGCGTGCCGGAGAACCAGCGCTGCACCCACGCGTGGAAGGCGGTGCCGCGCCGGGCCAGCGGATTCGGCGGGTACGGCAGCGGACGGCGCAGCCTGCGCGCCAGCCGCGCGGGGTCGGCGCGCATCTCCACCAGGGCGGTCGCCGGGATCTGTCCCGGCAGCTCCACCTCCCGCTCGGCCGCGAGCGTGGCGGCGCGCTCGGCCAGCAGGGCGTCCACATCGGCAGCCCAGCCCTCGGGGTCGGCGGGGTCGGCGGCGGGCTCGGCCGGGATCTCGCCCGCCTCCGGGGCGAGATCATTCTCGGCCGCGGGGAGATCCTCGTCCCGGCGCGGGGCGGATTCGCCGTCCGGCGAGACGAAGTCGGCCGGGGGCAGGTGGCCGTCCGGCGAAGCGAAGTCGGCCGGGGGCAGGTGGCTGTCGGCCGGAGACACGAACCCGTCCGGCGACGGGGCGTGATCCTCCGACAGCGGCCAGGTCTCGTCCTCCGGCGGCGGCGGGTAGTCCTCCGGCGGCAGGTAGTCCTCCGGCGGCGGGTAGGAGTCGTCGGGCGGTGGGTAGGAGTCGTCGGGCGGCGGAAGGTACGAATCGTCCGGCGGGGGGACATACGAATCGTCCGGCGGCGGGATGTCGTCCGGCCACAGCGACGCGACCTCCGGCGCGGCCACCGAAGCCCGGTCGGGAGGTGTTGCGCGGGTGCGCGATTCGGCGCGCGAGCGCCCGCCGGAGCGACGGGAGCTGTCGGTGGGGCGCGGTAGCTTCGGAGCGTGACGGGGCGACGGCGGGTTGGCGCGCAGCTCGGCGAGGGCGGCGCGGACCAGGGCGGCGCCCTGTTCGACGGGGTCGCGGCGGGGGCCGAGGGGGTCGCGGGGCCATTCGGCGGTGGCCGGGTTGTCGGTGAAGGGATTGGCCGCGTCGATCTCGGGAGGATCGTCCCAGCGGGCGATGCGGGCCGCCGCGGCGGCCGGGGAAGCCGGGGATTCGACGGCGTTCTTCAGCTCGAGCAGGAAGTCGGAGGGCCCCTTGGGCTCGCTGCCGGTCTCGGCCCAGTGGTGCGCGGAGACCAGCAGCACCCGTTCGGTTCTGGTGAGCGCCACATAGAACAGCCGGCGTTCCTCGTCGAGGCGACGGCGTTCGAGGGCCTTCTTGTGGTCGGCGATGGCGCGTTCGAGTTCGGCGCGATCGGCCAGATCCGACAGGTCGAGCACCGGCACGCCCTCGGCGGCGTCGGCGGCCACCCGGTCACCGCGCAACGAGGTGGGCAGTTCGGCGAGCGCGCCGAGCCAGGTGCCCGCGGCGGCGCCGCTGGGGAACACGCCGCGCACGATGTGCGGCACGGCGACGATCTCCCACTCCAGGCCCTTGGCCGCGTGCACGGTGAGCACCTGCACCCGGTCCTTGGCCACCTCCACCTCGCCGGGTTCCAGGCCGTTCTCCACCGATTCGGCGGCGGTGAGGAAGGCGAGCAGGCCGCCGAGCGAGGCGCGCGGGTCGGCGGCGTACCCGGCGACGACCTCGGCGAAGGCGTCGAGGTGTTCGCGGCCGGCGCCCGCGCCGAGCATGACGCGGCGGGCCTGGGTCTCCACCCCGACACCGACGGTGCGCTCCACGTCGGCGACCAGTTCGGTGAGCGGCTGGCCGCTGCGCTCGCGCAGGGCGGTCAGCTCGGCGGCGAGCGCCTTGATGCGCGCGTAGCCTGCGGGCGAATAGTTCTCCGCCGGACCGGGATCGGCGATGGCGTCGGCGAGACCGGCCTGTTCGACCGGCTCCGGGGCCACCTCGCGCAGCGCCTGCTCCAGCGCGGCGCCGTCGGTGATCTCCGCGCCCGCCTCGTTCGCGGGCCTGGACACCGACAATTCCCTGGCCCGGCGCGACAACGCGGCCAGGTCGGCCATGCCGAGGCGCCAGCGGGCGCCGGTGAGCACCCGCACCGCCGCACTGCCCGAACTCGGTTCGGCGATCAGGCGCAGGGTCGCCACGATGTCGGCGACCTCAGGGGTGGCGAGCAGCCCGCCGAGGCCGACGATCTCCACCGGCAGTCCCTGCTCGCGCAACGCCTCGGCCAGCGGCGCGGCGTCGGCGTTGCGGCGCACCAGCACCGCGGAAGTGGGCGGCTCGTCGCCCGCCTCGTGCCTGGCGCGCCATTCCCGCGCGATGCGTTCGGCCACCCAGGTGCGCTCGTCGACGACGGTGCTGGTCGACGCAAGCTCAACCACCCCGGGTTCGGCGCCGGGCTTGGCACGCAGCGGGTCCACCGTGGCGCCGCCCCCGGCGGAATCGCGCAGCGGATCGGCCACGAGATTGGCCAGCGCCAGCGCCTCGGGCGGGTTGCGCCAGCTGGTCAGCAGCGGCAGGGTCGGCGCGGGCACGCCGGGTTCGACGGGGAAGTCGGTGGCGAAGCGGGGCAGGTTGGCCGCCGAGGCGCCACGCCAGCCGTAGATCGACTGCATGGGGTCGCCGACCGCTGTCACCGCGGGTCTGGCCGGGCCGTCGGTGTCGCCGAACAGAGCGGCCAGCAGCACGCGCTGGGCGTGGCCGGTGTCCTGGTATTCGTCGAGCAGCACCAGCCGGAAGCGTTCGCGCTCGCAGGCGGCGACCTCGGGGTGCTCGGCGGCCAGCCGCGCGGCCAGCGACATCTGCGCGCCGAAATCCAGTGCGCCGCGGCGGCGTAGCGCCTCGTCGAGCGCGCGGACCAGCGGCAGCAGCGCCACCCGCTCGCGCTGCGCGCGCAGGATGTTGCGCAGCGCCTGACTCGGCCCGCCGCGCTGGCGCGGCCCCGGCGGCAGGGTGTTGACCAGTTTCTCCAGCTCGGTGTGCGCCTCGGCCAGCTGGTCGGGGTCGACGAGGTGTTCGGCCAGCTGACCGGACAGGGCGAGCACCGCCTCGGTCACCGACACCGGGCTGCGTTCGGTCTCCAGGTCGCCGTCCCAGGTGCGCACGACCTGGTGGGCGAGCTGCCACAGCTGGGTCTCGGTGAGCAGAGTGGCCGAGGGCTCGACCGGCAGCAGCAGGCCGTGCTCGCCGAGCAGCCTGCCCGCGTAGGAGTGGTAGGTGCTGATCTCCGGTTCGGCGGCCGCCAGCTGGGCGCGCAGAGTGCCGCCGGAGTCCAGCTCGCGCAGCAGCGGGGAACCGGCGAGCCTGGCCAGGCGGGTGCGGATGCGCAGGGTCAGCTGCTGGGCGGCCTTGCGGGTGAAGGTCAGGCCGAGCACCTGTTCGGGCTGGACGAGGCCGTTGACGACCATCCACACCACCCGGGCGGCCATGGTCTCGGTCTTGCCCGCGCCCGCGCCTGCGACCACCAGGGTGGGGCCAGGCGGTGCGGCGATCACCGCGGCCTGTTCGTCGGTGGGCGGCGGCAGCCCGAGCGATTCGGCGATCCGCTGCGGGGACACGCTCACTCGTCGGTCACCTGCCTGCCCGCGTCCTGCACGGGGCAACTGCCCGCGACCGAGCAGTGCCTGCATCCGTCGTTGCGCATGGCCAGATAACTCGGCCCCTTGGTGGCGGCGGCCGCGTCGTGGATGGTGTCGCGCCACTGCCGCAGGGTCTGCTCGTCCAGCGGTTCCTGCAGGCGCTGGGTGGCGCCTTCGGATCTGTGCGCCTTGGCCACGTACACCAGCCTGGCACCGCCGGGCGCGCCGCCGTCGCCGGAGGTCTGCCCGGAATCACCGCCGTCGGAACCGGTCTCGTGGTCGGACGCCGCGCCGAGGACGCCGTCGAGCGCGCCGGAGGCGGCGGCGACCTGGTAGGTGGCCAGCTGAGCGTGGTCCGCGGCGGCCTGTCTGCTGATCGGGTTCTTGCCGGTCTTGACGTCGACGATGACGAAGCGGCCCTGCTCGTCGCGTTCGAGCCGGTCGACCCGGCCGCGGATGCGCACCGGACGTTCGCCGGGCGAGCGGGCGGGCAGCACGCAGTCCACCGGGACCTCCACCCCGGCCTGGGTGAGTTCGCCGCGGGTGTTCTCCACCCAGGCCATGAAGGTCTCCAGCATGGCCTCGGTGCGGCGGCGCTCCTGCCGCGAATGCCAGCCGTCGCCGGGATCGACCGCGCGCCACGCCTTGTCGAGCGCGGCCCGCACCTGGCCGACCGGGACGCGCCCGGCCAGCGCCTGCACCAGGGTGTGCACCAGGCTGCCCTTGACCGCGTGCGGGTTGTCGCCGTCGGTGCCGCCGTGGCGTTCCAGCGCCCAGCGCAGCGGGCAGGTGCGCAGCTGCTCCACCGTGGAGGGCGACAACGCCACCGCCGCCTCGTCGTCGTCCCACAGCGGGTCGGTGGAACTCAATTCCGCTGTGCCGTACCACTCCTCGGGCGCGGTGCCTGGCACCCCGGCGTCGGCCAGGCGAGCCAGCTGGTGCGCGGCGCGTCGGCGGCGTTCGGGATCGGCCTGCTGATCGCACACCACGCCGCGCAGTTCGGCCACCAGCGCGTGCATCACCAGGGCCCGGCCCGGGTCGACGACCGGTAGCACGCCCGGCTCGGCATCCTCGCCGCGGCCGAGCATCTCGGTGAGGAAACGCGAGGGCACGAGGTCGCGCTCGCCGCCCGCCGACTCGACCGCCGTCACCAGCAGCGACCGCCGCGCCCGTCCGCAGGCGACCAGCAGCAGCCTGCGCTCCTCGGCCAGGATCGGCGCCGAGCGGCTGACCTGCTCCCCCGCACCGCCCCCCCCGGACATCAGGGCGTCCAGTTACTCGGTGTGCAGCAGAGTGCCGCGCGGGCGGGTGTTGGGCCCGCTGGCCACCAGCCC
>NZ_JARWRU010001325.1 GCF_029867845.1 Nocardia farcinica
CTGTTCGAGGCCACCGGCAAGGGCCTGCTCGCCCGCTTCGACTTCGCGGCGGCGGCCTTCACCGCCGAGCAGGTCCGCGGATTCGCCGAACACTGGGTGCGCGCACTCGGCGGCCTGGCCGAGCACGGCGCCCGTCCCGGCGCGGGCGGGCACACGCCATCGGACTTCCGTCTGGTGCGCCTGTCCCAGGCCGACCTGGACCGGTTCGCCGAGATCTACGCCGACCCGGCCGACGTGTGGCCGATGACCGCGCTGCAATCGGGCATGCTGTTCCACGCCCTGCTGGCCGACGCCTCCATCGACCCGTACATGCTCCAATTCGTGCTCGACCTGGACGGCCCGGTCGACGCGCCGAGGCTGCGCGCCGCCGCCCAGGCGGTGCTCGACCGGCACGCCAACCTGCGGGTCGCCTTCGCCGAGACCGCCGACGGCACCACCGTGCAGGTCGTGCCCGCGCGGGTGGAGGCGCCGTGGCGGCAGATCGCGCTGGACCACCTCGACCCGGCGGTGATCGCCGCCGAGGCCGAGCGCATCGAGAACGCCGAGCTGGCACAGCATTTCGATCCGCGCACCGCGCCGCTGCTGCGCTTCACGCTGCTGCGCACCTCGCCGGAGCGCTACCACCTCGTGGTCACCAGCCACCACATCCTCATCGACGGCTGGTCGGTGCCGCTGCTGTTGCGCGAGCTGCTCACCGGCTACGCCTTCGGCCCGCACTCGCGGGAGCTGCCGCCGGTGCGGCCCTACCGTGACTACCTGACCTGGCTCGCGCGCCAGGACCGCGAGGCGGCGCTGGCGGCGTGGAAGTCGGCGCTGGCGGGCGTCACCGAGCCCACCCTGCTCGCTCCCCGGCCGGGGCACGAGATCTCCGCGGGCATCGGCGAGGCGGGCTTCGCCATGTCCACCGCCCAGACCGAGGCGCTGACCAAGCTGGCCGCCCGCGTCGGCGTCACCGTCAACACGGTGGTGCAGACCGCGTGGGCGCTGCTCGTCGGGCGCAGCACCGACCGTGACGACGTGGTCTTCGGCGCCACCGTCTCGGGCAGGCCCGCCGACCTGGACGGCGTGGAGACCATGGTCGGCCTGTTCCTCAACGCTGCGCCGGTGCGGGTGCGTCTCACCCCGACCAGCAGCCTGGACGAGCTGCTGCGCACCGTGCAGGACGAGCAGACCGTGCTGTTGGACCACCACCACGTCGGCCTGAGCGAGATCCAGGAGGCGATCGGCCTGGAGTCGCTGTTCGACTCGCTGGTGGTCTTCGAGTCCTACCCGGTCGACGCCGAGGGGCTGCGCCGGATCAGCGAGATCGACGGCATGCGGGTCAGCGGCGTGCACGTCACCGACGGCACGCACTACCCGGTGACGGTGATCGTCGCCCTCGGTGACCAGCTGCGGGTGCAGCTCAAGTACCTGCGCGACCTGTTCGAGCCGGAGGCCGCCCAGACGCTGGCCGCGCGCCTGGCCGCGTTGATCGGCAAGTTCGTCGCGGTGCCGCACGCCCGCGTCGGCGAGGTCGACGCACTGCTGGCCGACGAGCGGGCCGCGCTGTTCGCCCGCAACTCCACCGTGGTGCCCGAACTGCTCGACGACGCCACCCTGCTGCGGCTGTTCGACGAGCAGGTCGCCCGCACCCCGAGGGCCACCGCGCTCATCGAGGGCGACAGCGTGCTCGACTACGCCGAGCTCGACCGCCGCTCCCGGGTGCTGGCCACCGCGCTGGCCGATCTCGGGGTGGCGCCGAGGGAACTGGTCGCGGTGGCCATGCGCCGCGGCATCGACCTCGTGGTCGCCGTCTACGCGGTGCTGCGCGCCGGCGCGGCCTACGTCCCGGTCGACCCGGACCATCCCGACGAGCGCAACGAGCACGTCCTCGCCGGCGCCGCCCCGAGCTGCGTGCTCACCCGTTCCGGCGACGGTTTCACCGCGCGGACCGACATCCCGGTCGTGGAGATCGACGCCATCGACCTGGCGGGCACGCCGCCGCACCCGGGCAGCCGCACCCTCGCCGACGACCTGGCCTACGTCGTCTACACCTCCGGCTCCACCGGCAGGCCGAAGGGCGTGGCCATCACCCACCGGCAGATGGCCAATCAGCTCCGCTG
Source organism: Nocardia farcinica (assembly GCF_029867845.1). Taxonomy (GTDB): domain Bacteria; phylum Actinomycetota; class Actinomycetes; order Mycobacteriales; family Mycobacteriaceae; genus Nocardia; species Nocardia farcinica_A. The sequence goes on from NZ_JARWRU010001325.1 coordinate 2,103, forward strand.
GGCCCAGCTGACCCACCCGCACGAGCGCGGCGACGTGGTGCTGCACAAGACGCCGATCACCTTCGACATCTCCGCCTGGGAGCTGTTCTGGCCGTTGCAGACCGGCGCGGCCGTGGTGATCGCCGAACCCGACGGCCACCGCGATCCCGCCTACCTGGCCAGGGTGGTCGCCGAACATCGCGTCACCACGGTGCATTTCGTGCCCTCGATGCTCGACGCCTTCCTCGCCGACATCCGGCCGGGCAGGCGCACCACGCTGCGACGGGTGTTCGCCGCGGGCGAGGTCCTGTCCACCGAGACCGCCGCGGTCTTCGCCGAGCGGCTGCCCGGCGTCGACCTGCTCAACTGGTACGGCCCGGCCGAGGCGACCGTGGTCACCGAGCACCTGGCCGACCCGGCCGAGGGCGGGGCGAGCGTGCCGATCGGCACCCCGGTCGCCAACACCCGCGTGCACGTGCTCGACCGCCAGCTGCGCCCGGTGCCCGACGGCACCGCGGGCGAGCTGTACATCGCGGGCGTGCAGCTGGCGCGTGGCTACCACGGCGCGCCCGGCCTGACCGCCGAACGCTTCGTCGCCCGCAACGGCGGTGAGCGCATGTACCGCACCGGCGACGTGGTGCGCTGGCGGCGCGACCAGGACGGCCGCGCGGTGCTGGAGTACCTGGGCCGCAGCGACTTCCAGGTCAAGCTGCGCGGCCAGCGGATCGAGCTCGGTGAGATCGAGGCGGTGCTGCTCGGCCACGAGGCGGTGCGCCACGCCGCGGTCTCGGTCGTGCAGGCGCCCGCGGGCGAGCGGCTGGTGGCCTACGTGGTGCCCGAGGAGGGCGCCGTCGTGGTGCCCGGCGCGCTGCTCTCGCACGCCAGGGCCGCGTTGCCGCCGTACATGGTGCCCGCCGCGGTGGTGGCGCGGGGCGCGCGGGCGCGCAACGCCCGCGGCCAGCGCGCCCGCCACCCGCGGCCCGGGGCCGCGCTGCCCGGGGG
>NZ_JARWRU010001326.1 GCF_029867845.1 Nocardia farcinica
CCCCCCCCCCCCCCCCCCCCCCCCCCCCCCCCCCGGGCCGGTTCAGCTCGCGACGGCCTGCGGCTGGTGTTGCAGGGTGGCGAAACCGCCCTCCATCGCCCGGCCGGCGAACTCCAGGATGGTGGGCCGGGTGTCGTCGGCGCGCCAGGCCACCGCCAGCTCGCAGGGCGCGATGCCGCTGAGCGGGCGCGCGGTCAGGCCGGGCCAGCGGTACATGGGGACGTTGTTCTCGGCCAGCAGGCACACGCCGAGACCCAGGCTGACGGCCTCGAGCTTGTCCTCGGGAGTGGCCGCCTCGGCGCCGATCTTGGGCGCGCGTCCGCCCCGGGCGTCGTTGCCGAGCCAGAAGTCGCGCACGGCGCCCGCTTCGGCGGGCAGGGCGATGAACGGCTCGTCGAGCAGGTCGGCGAAGTCGATCACCTCCTGGCCGGCGAGCGGGTGGGTCTCCTGGAGCAGCACCCAGCGCGGCTCGGTGCGCAGCACCTGCCAGCGGTAGCGGTTGGAGTCGGGCAGCGGCAGCCACACCAGCGCCAGGTCAGCCTGCCTGCCCGCCAGTCCGCTGGAGGCGTCGTTCCAGGAGGCGGCGTGCAGGGCCAGGCGGTAGCCGCTGGCGCTCTCCAGGTCGTTGAGCAGGCCGCGGCCGAGCGCGGACTGGATGCCCACGCGTAAGACCTCGCCCGCTTCCTGCAGGGAGACGTTGGTGACCTCCCACAGCTCCAGGATCTTGCGCGCGCCTTCGAGCAGTTCCTTGCCCGCGACGGTCAGCGCCACGCTGCGCTGGTTGCGATCGAAGAGCACGACGTCGAGCTGGCGTTCCAGCTGACGGATCTGCCGGGACAGGGTGGGTTGAGCGATGTGCAGCCGCTGGGCGGCGTTGGTGAAATGCAGTTCCTCAGCGACGGCGACGAAATACCGCAGGTCGCGCAAATGCGGGTCCATAGCCCTTTGCTATCAGAATCGGTCTTGAATTTCCAGCCTTATCAAGCCCGGAAGTCTGGATTGCGCCATCGAAACAGTCCGACGGTTTGTTACTACCCAGCATAGAGGGTTCTGTGGTGATCCGCACCATGCGAACGGGCGAACTATGGGCAGTCGCCGGGTCGCCTCGTGACGGCGGCCGATCTGGACGCTTGACCAGCGCGGATGGCGTGGGTTGCGGCGACCGGTCGTGGTTCGAGTGCTGTAACCGGCGGTCTCGGTAATCGAACAGAAAACCCGACCGAATGGAAAGTTCTACCGCCGATTCCATACTTGTGATCTTCATCACATTATGTGTATCGGGTTGTGAAAGTGGGTTCCGAGACAGTCCACGGAGACGACGAAAGCGCTGTGCGCCACGACGTGCGTCGTGCCGCACAGCGCATCGCCCCGAGCGTGGCGGGCCGGTGCCCGAAGAAGAGCCGGAAGTCCGGCGGGTGGTCAGGACTCGCTGTTGCGCTTGAGTTCGAGCAGCGCGGGCAGGTTGATCCTGCGCAGGCCACGCGCACCGGCCAGGCGCATGGCGCCCACCGCGGTCATCAGGTTGGGCACCTTGACCGGGTACCAGAACAGCTCGCGCTCCTGGGTCGGCACGATCGGCTTGGTGATGGCCTTCTGCTTGCAGTACTTGCGCACGCCCGCGGCGCCACCCCAGCGCGCGCCGACGCCGGACAGGCCCCAGCCGCCCATCGGCAGGGCGAAGCTGAACAGATTGGCGAACACGTCGTTGATGTTCACCGCGCCCGCGTTGAGCTGGCGGGCGATGCGCTCGCCGCGATTCTTGTCGCCGGTCCAGACCGACGCGGACAGGCCGTAGATCGAATCGTTGGCCAGCCGGATCGCCTCGGCCTCGTTCGCCACCTTGATCACCGGCAGCGTCGGGCCGAAGGTCTCCTCCTTGATGCAGCTCATGCCGTGGTCGACATCGACGAGCACGGTGGGCTCGAAGAAGGTGCCCTGCCCGGTGCGCTTGCCGCCGGTCAGCACCCGCGCGCCCGCGGCGACCGCCTCGTCGACGTGGCGCTGCACGATCCGCACCTGGTTCTCGTTGGCCAGCGCGCCGAGGTCGTGCTCGAGGGTGCGGCCGTCGAGGCCGTGACGCAGGGCGGCGACCTTCTCGGTGAGCTTGGCGACGAACTCGTCGTAGACCGGCGCCTCCACGTACACGCGCTCGACCGAGATGCACACCTGGCCCGCGTTGAACATGCCGCCGAAGGCGATGCCGTTGGCGGCGCGCTCGAGGTCGGCGTCGGCCAGCACGATGGCCGGGTCCTTGCCGCCGAGCTCCAGGCTGTAGGGGATCATCCGCTCCACGCAGGCGGCGGCGATCTTGCGGCCGGTGGCGGTGGAACCGGTGAACTGCACGTAGTCGACGTGCTCGATGAGCGCGGCGCCGGTGGAACCCTCACCGGTGACCACCTTGAACACCGGCGGCGCGCCGATCTCCTCCCAGCCCTTGGCCAGCTCGAGCGCCGAGAGCGGGGTGACCTCGGAGGGCTTGAGCACCACGGTCGCGCCGGCGGCCAGCGCCGGGAAGACGTCCATGATCGGCATGGCCAGCGGGAAGTTCCACGGCGTGATCACCCCGACCACCGGATACGGCTGGTAGGTGACGGTCAGCTTCTTCACCCGCGCCAGCGGGCTGTGCGGCGAGGGGTGCTCGTCGGCGAGGAACTTGCCGGCGCGGCGGGCGTAGAAGCCGATCAGGTCGGCGCCGAAGGCCGGGTCGATCAGCGCGTCGCCGCGGGCCTTGGCGGTCTCGGACTGGAGCACGTCGGCCAGGCGCTCGGTGTTGTCGATCAGCCAGTCCTGGAAGGCCAGCAGCCACTTCTTGCGGCCGTCCGGGCCGAGCGACTCCCAGCCGGGCTGGTGCCTGCGCAGCTCGGCGACGACCGCGGCGACCTCCTCGGAGGTCTGCACCGGCACCGAGCCGACGACCTCGCCGGTGCCGGGATTGCGCACCTCGACGACCCGTGGGACGGCGGCCTGCTCGGTGACCGCCTGTTCGGTGACCGCCTGTTCCGTGACGGCCTCGTCGGCGGCCTTGCCCGCGGCGGCCTTCTTCGGGGCCTGCTTCTTCGCGGGGGTCTTCCTGGTGTCGGCCTGCTCGGTCGCGACCTGCTCGATCGCGGACTCGGTGTTGGTCACTGCTGTTCTCCCACTACGTCGTGCGGCGACATCGTCCGTGTGCCGACCTGTGAGTCAGCTCACTGACCTATGATCGTTGCACAATACAAGGGGAGATTCTTGGCCCATTTTGTCAATCGGATCGGGTCGATTTGTGATCGTGAGCCAAAAATCGGAGTCGCACCGGCCACCGGGCCCGGAGCCGGGTCGCACCGACCCGGTGGTGGTGGCCTGGCTGGCCGACTACGTCTCCGACACCATGCGTTCGGACACCCTCGAGCTGGTGGTCGCGCGGCTCGACAGCGCGATCGTGGCCAGGGTGCCCGAACTGGCCGACCGCGACATGAGCCGCGACCTGGCCGCGAGCACCCGCGCCCACGCGCGCACCCTGCTGAGCAACCTCACCAGTGACAGCTTCGAGTTCAGCCTGCCGCCGGAGGCGCACGCCTTCGCCCGCACCATCGCCCGCCGCGGCCTCGACCTGAGGGTGCTGCTGCGCACCTATCACGCGGGCATGGAGGCGGTGCTCGAGTACATGAACGAGGCGGTGGAACAGCGCACCGTGCCGCCGCGGATCGAGCGCGCGGTCATGCTGCGGATGTTCGACCGCACCACCAAGTGGATCAGCATGTCGGTGGAACTGCTCACCGACACCTACGTCGAGGAGCGCGAGCGGGTGCTGCGCGCCGCGCTCAACCGCCGCACCGAGACCGTGCGGGCGCTGCTGGCGGGGGAGGAACTCGACACCGACCAGGCCGCGCTCCGCCTCGGCTACCGACTCACCGGCCACCATCTGGCCTTCGTGCTGTGGACCGACCAGAGCGAGCCCGGCGGCGACGCGGAGGTCACCGACCTGCTCGACCGGGTCGCCGCGCGGGTGACCGCCGACCTCGGCGGGGCCGGGCTGCTCACCGTCTCCTCCGGGGCCAGCGGGATGTGGGCGTGGGCGGGCATCGACGATCAGGCCCACGCCGCCGAACTGGCCGCGCCTGGCCGCATCGAGCAGTTGCTCGCCGGCTCGATCGACGAACCGGTGCGGGTCGCCTTCGGCGTGCCCGGCGCGCGGATCGCCGGTTTCCGCACCGGTCACCGCGAGGCCATGGCGGCACGACAGGTGGCCGAGCGCGGCGACGGCGCGCGGCGGGTGGTGGCCTACCGGGACGTGGAGATCGCCTACCTGGCCGGCGTCGACGCCGAGGCCATGCGCGGGCTGATCGAGCGGGAGCTGCGCGGCCTGGCCGGGCCGGACGCCGCCTCGGCGCGGCTGCGGCGCACTCTGCACACCTACCTGACCCAGCAGCGCAGCCCGGAGGCGACCGCGCGGGCGCTCGGCGTGCACAAGAACACGGTCCGCTACCGCCTGCAACGCATCGAGGAGCTGCTCGGTCACCCCGTCGAGCAGCGTGGGCTGGCACTGGAAGTCGCGCTCACCTGCCTGGACGCCTACGACGGCAGGCCGGGGGAACGGTAGGAGATCGCGCCACCGTGGCCGGACAGGCCGGTGCTGTCCGCCGGGGTCGGTGGGCGGCCTTCAGCCTGCGAATCGGTCTACCTGGTTCAGTCTGCGACGCCTTCCCCGACCCGCGCCCGGCGCGCGGGCGGTTCGACGCCGTCCGCGCTCGGGTGGCTCGGGAGCTCGGCCAGCAGCGTCGTCGTGGGGGGGGGGGCGGGCCGGGCCGCCGGGGGGCGGACCCGCCGAGCGGGGGGTTGGGCGCCGCGCCCAAACCCCCAC
>NZ_JARWRU010001327.1 GCF_029867845.1 Nocardia farcinica
CCCCCCCCCCGCCCCCCCCCGCGCCGGGGGGGGGGGCGCGGGCCGGGGGGGGGGGGGGCGGGCCGCCCCCGCCCCCCCCCCCCCCGGGCGGGGCGCGCGCCCCCCCCCCCCCCCCCCCGGCGGATCGTGGCGCGGACGCGGCCTACTGGGATCCGAACCTGGTGTCGACGTAGTCGGCGAAACTCACCGCGCCGGGGATCGCGCCCGCCTCGGTGAAGGCGTCGGTGATCTCCTGCTCGGAGGCGATCACCGCGTCGTCGAGCGCGATCGGCTCCTTGATGGAGCGGGTCCAGGTTATGCGCGAGGCCTCGACCGGGATCGAGGTCAGCTCGGCGTACCGGGTGGACCACAGGTCCAGGTTCTGCGACGACCACGCGGTGGCCGCCGCGTAGCGCTCCAGGAAGTCGGCGATGGCGGCCACCCGGCCGGGATCGGCGAGGGCCTGTTCGGAGGCCAGCCAGAAGTTGTAGCCGTTGGCGGCCTGATCGGCGGTGGCGACGACCTTCGCCCCGACCTCGTCCTCGGCGATCGCGGTGTAGGGATCCCACACCGCCCAGGCGTCCACGTCACCGCGGGTCAGGGCAGCGTAGCCGTCGGCGGGCGCGAGGTAGACCGGCTCCACGTCACCGAGGCCGAGCCCCGCCTTCTGCAGTTGCAGCAGCAGGTTGGCGTTGGCCGAGCTGCCCTTGGTGACCGCGATCTTCTTGCCCTTCAGATCGGCGACCGCGGTGATCGGGGAGTCCTTGCCGACCAGCAGGGCATCACCCTTGCCGGTCGCGGCCAGTGCGCCGATGATCTTGATGTCGGCGTCGGCGGCCGCGCCGAAGATCACCGGGGTGTTGCCGGTCTGGGCGATGTCGATGCCGCCGGCGCCCGCGGCCTCCACCATCGGCGGGCCCGCGGTGAAGGTGGAGAACTCGATCCGGTAGGGCAGGTTCTCCAGCTGACCGGAGGCCTGCATCAGCACCTCGATCGAGATCGCCTTCTGGTCACCGACTTTCAGGGTGACCGTGCTGAGATCCACCGGGCCGTCGGCCGCCACGGGCTCGCCGTCGTCACCGCAGGCCGAACTGGCGAACAGGGCCGCCACCATCACGGCCACACCGGCGAACCGGGCCATCGAGAATCGTTTCACGGGAACTGCTTTCCTACTCGTCGATCGGGGAGGTCGATCGGGGGCATTCAGACGCCGACGCCGAGCAGCGTCAGCAGGCGGGTGATGTGGCCCGCCGCGGCGGGATCGGCGTGCGAGCGCGGCCGGGGCAGGTCCACTCGCACCTGCTCGGCGATGCGGCCGTCGGCCAGCACGAGCACCCGGTCGGCGAGGGTGACCGCCTCGGTGACGTCGTGGGTCACCAGCAGCACGCCGAATCCGTGCTCGGCGTGCAGCCGCAGCAGCAGCTCGTGCATGGACAGCCTGGTCAGAGCGTCGAGCGCGCCGAAGGGCTCGTCGAGCAGCAGCAGCTCGGGGTGGGCGACCAGGGCCCTGGCCAGCGCCACCCGCTGCGCCTCGCCGCCGGAGAGGGTCAGCGGCCAGGCGTCGGCGCGTTCGCGCAACCCCACCTCCCCGAGCAGCTCGCGGGCGATCGGCTCGTCGCGGCGGCGGTTGCGCGGGCGCGGGCGGCCGAGCGCCACATTGCGCACAACCGGCAACCACGGGATGAGCCTGGCCTCCTGGAAGACGAAGGTCGGCTGGGCCTGGGTGACGACCGATCCGCGGTCGGCCGTCTCCAGCCCGCCGATGATCCGCAGCAGGGTCGACTTGCCCGAGCCG
>NZ_JARWRU010001328.1 GCF_029867845.1 Nocardia farcinica
CTGGGCCTTCAGCCCCGCCACCCTGGAACGCAGATCCGCCGCCATCGCCGCCGTCCACGCCGCCAACGGCCTGCCCTCCCCCACCCGCTCCGACGTCGTCCGCCTCACCCTGCGCGGCATCCGCCGCACCCGGCGCACCGCCCCCACCAGGAAACGCCCCGTCCTGCTGCACACCCTCGAACAACTCCTCGACGGCCTCCCCGAACCCGGCTGGCCAACCGAACCCGCCCGCCGCCGCGACACCCTCGCCCTGCTCATCGGCTTCGCGGGCGCGCTGCGCCGCAGCGAACTCGCCGGCCTGCGCCTCGGCGACATCCAGGTCCGCACCGACCACACCACCGGCGAGCCCGTACTACTCATCCACCTGCCCACCACCAAAACCGACCCAACCGGCACCGCCGAACACCGCGTCGCCGTCCCGCGCGGCCGCCACCCGCGCACCTGCCCCGTCTGCGCCTACACCGACTGGCTCCGCCTGCTCGAAAACCACCACCGCGCAGGCACACCCGCCGTCCGGCAGCACTGCGAAAGCCCCCGGCCCGACCCCGCCATCCACCGCTGCCACGGCTTCACCGGCCTGCCCGCCGACCACGACGAACACCCCCTGCTCCCCACCATCTCCCGCCACGGCCACATCGGCGACCGCCCCATGTCCGGCCGCGCCGTCGCCGAACTCGTCAAACGCTACGCCGCCCGCGCCGGACTCGACCCGGCCCTCTTCTCCGGCCACTCCCTACGCGCGGGCTTCGCCACCCAGGCCGCCCTCGGCGGCGCCGGCGACCGCGAGATCATGCGCCAGGGCCGCTGGGCCAACCCGCGCACCGTCCACGGCTACATCCGCACCGCCGACCCCCTCCAGGACAACGCCGTCACCAAACTCGGCCTCTGAGCCCATCCGGCCCGCGAGCTCGACCAACCGCCGCCGCTTCTCCCGGATCGCCCGCTGCTCGGCATCCAGACGCCGCGCCAACGTCCGCAACGACGCACGCAGATCGGGGCACAACTCCAGCCACCACCCGTCGTCACCGCTGCGCGCGCAGTCCAGATACCGCGCGATCACCGACGTGCTCAACCCCGCGGCGATCATCTCCCGGATCTGCGCCACCCGCAGCACATCCGCCTCCGCGTACACCCGATACCCGTTGGCATCCCGCGCCGGAACCAACAGCCCGCGCTCCTCGTAGTGCCGCAACGCCCGCGCACTCACACCCGTCCGCCGCGCCAGCTCACCGATCAGCACCACAACCCCGCTCTCCGGCTTGACCTTCACACCGGCGTCAAGCCCTAATCTCAGCCGACATGACAGCTACGACAACCCCGCGACGCGCCTCGATCATCCACGGCTACCGCGCGACCCCCGACGACCACTGGTTCCCCTGGCTCGCCGCACGACTCCACGCCGAGGGCATTCCCGCCACCGTTCCCGCCCTCCCCGGCCCCACCGCCCCCGACCCGATCGACTGGGCGCGCGCCGTCGCCACCGACATCGGAACCCCCGACGGCGGCTCGATCATCGTCGCCCACAGCCTCGGCTGCCTCACCGTGCTGCGCCACCTCGCCACCCTGCCGCCACCGACGCGCGTCGGCGCCCTCGTCCTGGTCGCAGGCTTCCTCGAACCGCTACCGGCCCTCCCCGAACTCGACACCTTCATCGGCCACGGCATCGACGCCGCCCATCTCCGCGAACGCGTCGACCACCTGACCGTCCTGCGCTCCGACGCCGACGACTACGTGCCCACCGGCCACACCGACCGGCTCGCCGCCGAACTCGGCACCACCGCCACGGTCGTCCCCGCGGCGGGCCACTTCCTCGCCACCGACGGCGTCACCACCCTCGCCGCGGCACTCGAACCGATCCGCGCTCACGTGGCGTCGTCGCGGCGCAACACGAACATGCGGAACTCACGGTCACCGGAGAGCTCGCACTCCATCTCGTAACCGGGCCAGAACCGCACCGCCTCCGCCCACAACTCCTCGCGACGCGGACCGGTCACCTCCTCCACCCGCACCAGGAACCGCTCACCCGCACGGTGCACCACCGCGGTCTCGGCCGCGCGCAGGTTCGCCGACCACACCGGGTGCGTCGGCTTGCCCCAGTTCGACCCGATGACCAGGAAGTCCGCTCCCAGCGGGACATACAGCAGCGCCGTCGTGCGCGGGTTGCCGGTCTTGCGACCGGCAACCGTCAGCTCGAGGGCGGGCAGTCCGGCCAGGTCCAGCACCCCCATCCGGCCCCGGGTCAGCCGCCGCAGCAGCCGCTCCACCCGCATCACCACCGGCGCGGTGCGCATCACCCACCGCCACTGGGCGAGACGACGAGCCATCCGGGGCAACGGGTTCGCGGCCATGCCGCCCATCCTGGCACGCTCGCGCCGCGCCGCACACGAACCGCGACGCGCCCACGCCGATCGGCATCGACCGGTCGGTAGCATCGGTGGACGATGATCACCGTCGCCACCTGGAATGTCCTGCACCGCATCCACGCCGACAACTGGGGCGAGGAGGCGCCGCACCGGTGGCCGGACGAGGCCGCGCGCATCACCGCCGTCACCGAATGGATCGCGGGCAGGACCGAGCAGATCATCGCCCTGCAGGAAGTCAGCGGCGACCTGCTCAACAGTCTGCGGATCGCCCTGCCCGACCGCACCGTCCGCTTCTTCCGCTACCCGCGCATGCCGACGCCGCGCCGGGTGGCCGCCGAACTCACCGAGCCCGCCGAATACCTGGCCCTGGTCCTGGACGAGCCCGGCCGGATGGTCGCAGCCGAGGCCTTTCCCGACGATCCGGGCAAAGGCGTCCTCGCCGTGCGCACCGGTGAACTGCTCGTCGTGGCCACGCACCTCAGCGGCGCACGACGCAATCGCGGCCAGCTCGACCGCCTGGCCCGCTTCGCCCGCTCGCACAGCGGCCTGCCGATGATCGTCCTCGGCGACTTCAACGCCTCCCGCGACGCCGTGGCCGCCCACCTGCCCGACTTCGCCGTCGCCGAACTGCCCGACACCGCGCCGCCGACCAGGCCCCGACCGGACCCGAACCGCTCCCGCGACATCGACCACATCGTGCTCCGCGGCCTCACCGTCCTCGCCGCGGGCGTCGACGACAGCGGTGACCGCTCCGACCACAACTACCTGCACGCCACCCTGGAGACCCGCGGCCACCGGTGACCTCGGGTCAGCCGCAGCAGAACGGGTTGTCGCACGGCTCGCCCACCTCGCTGCCGTAGACCGCGAACCCGCGCACCGGCCGCAACACCCTCCTCGCCCTACCAGGCCAGAGACGTCTTCTCGTCTGCGACGGCTCCCCCCACGACTCCGGCACGGCTGTCAGATCGAACCGGGCAGCGCCGTCCACGAACAGAGTCCACAGATCGTGATCGGGGAACGGATTGATTCGCAGCACCCACCACTTCCCGGCCACGCGCGCGGCGACCGGGAAGCGCGCATCGCCCGTACGCCGCCACCGGGGCCGTGCCGTCCTGACGAATTCGACCGAGGGCATGCCCGCCTCCCCTGACTGTCTTTGCGTTGTGTGAGGTGAGTATCGCTGATGCGGCCCGGCAGGGTTTTGATGGATTCTCATAATCAGATGCGCATATCTACGTATCGACACTTTATTTACGTCGAGAGAGATCCCGCCGCTCTCGGCGCCGATCCGCAGATCACTCGCCGATTGGACTGCCCCACAGGGGATTTCCCACACCCGGCGGGCTCACCTCCCCCTGGGATGCGATACTCGCCCCCAGCACCCACTACCCCACCGGAGCCGGGCATATCGACCGTCAGCGCCGCACTGCCCCGCTCCGGGACAGGAGCATGATGACCGCACGTCGCCGATCGAGCCTCCTCGCGCTGGCCGCCGCCTGCGTCCTCGCCCTGGCAGGCACCACGGCGCCCGCACAGGGCACGTCGACCACGATCGCGCCTGTCGGCGGCGATTTCCTCTGGGGCGTGGCCTCTTCCGGCTTCCAGTCGGAGGGTGACGCGCCGGACAGCAACAGGTCACGGCGGGTCGAGCAGGGGCACACGGCGGACCCGTACCTGAACTCGGTGGACTTCGGCGGCCGGTACCGCTCCGACATCGCGCTGGCGGCGCGACTCGGGGTGAAGGTCTACCGGATCGGCATCGAGTGGGCGCGGGTGCAGCCCGAGCCGGACCGCTGGGACGAGGACGCCCTGCGCTTCTACGACGATGTGGTCGCCTCCATCATGGCCGCGGGCATGCGGCCGATGATCACGCTCGACCACTGGGTGTACCCGGGCTGGCAACTCGATCGCGGCGGGTGGAGCGATCCGGGGATGGTGGCGGCCTGGCTGGCCAATGCCCGGCGGGTGGTCGACCGCTACGCGCACGCCGACCCGCTGTGGGTGAGCTTCAACGAGCCGCTGGTCTACCAGGTGCGTGAGGTGACCGAGGGCAGGCTCGCCGCCGCCGAGGCACCCGCCATGCACGATCGGATCGCCCAGGCGCACAACGCGATCTACGATCACATCCACGCCGTCCAGCCGGACGCGATGGTCACCAGCAATGTGTCCTACATCCCGACGGTCGAGGACCTGGCCAACAAGGCGTTGCTGGACAAGTTCGGTGGCCGGCTCGACTACGTCGGCATCGACTATTACTACGGCCTGTCCCCCGCGGCGCTGACCGAGCCGTGGAGCGTCGACGAGCTCTGGCGGAATCCGCTGCACGCGGAGGGCATCTACTACGCGTTGCGGCACTACGCCCGCGCCTTCCCCGGCAAACCGCTCTACATCGTGGAGAACGGCATGCCGACCGAGAACGGCAGGCCGCGCGCCGACGGCTACAGCCGCGCCGACCACCTGCGCGACACCGTGTACTGGCTGCAACGCGCGATCACCGACGGCATCCCCGTCATGGGCTACAACTACTGGTCGCTGACCGACAACTACGAATGGGGTTCCTACACCCCGCGATTCGGCCTCTACACCGTCGACGTGCTGACCGATCCGGGCCTGACCCGCACGCCCACCGACGCCGTCGAGGCCTATCGCGCCATCACGCGGGCGGGCGGGGTGCCCGCCGACTACCGCCCGACCCGCGAACCGGCGCTGTGCTCACTGGTCGACGGGGCGGCCAGCTGCCTGGAACCGGTCACGATCACGACGGGAACGTAGCCGGGTTCCAGGCGGGAACGCGGCCGGGTCCGGCGAGAACGCGGCCGGACCCGTTCCGGCTACCCGTTCGCGGCCGACGCCTTGCGCATCGGGGCCGCAGCGCGCACCCCCGCGACATCCGGCGGCGCCACGGCGTCCTTGCCCCGGTGGGTGCGGGCGACCAGCGCCGAACGCAGGTACCACAGGCCGGCGGGCTTGGTCGGGTCGAAGGCGATCAGCTGGCCGATGCGCTTGAGCCGGTAGTCGACGGTGTTGGTGTGCACGTGCAGCAGGCGCGCGGTGCGCTGCCGGTTCAGGTTGGTGGCGATGTGCACGCGCAAGGTCTCCAGCAGCTCGGGATACTCCTCGAGCGGGTCGAGCAGCGAGCCGAGGAATTCCAGCGCGGGCCCGGGACGGGTGAGCTGGTACTCGAGTGCCAGATCGGTGAAGCGGTACAGGCCCGACTCGCTGTGCATCCGGTGCACCATGTCCAGCAGTTCGTGAGCCTGGTCGGCGGCCTGTGGGATCTCGGCGGGGATGGCCGACACCACGGTGGCGCGGACCGGCACCTGCGCGGCCGTTGACAGTCCGGCGACCAGATCGTCGAGCCCGTCGTCGGCGCAGGTGGTGACCGGGATGAGGACGGTGCCGCCGTCGATGCTGAGCAGCGACAGCGCGCTCTCACCGCAACGGGTGGCCAATTCGGCTTGCAGTCTTCGTAGTTTGCGGCGTGCGACGACACCCGCGTCCAGGGCCGGGTTGTGCTCGTCGCGGTGCGGCGGGATCGACAGCGCGAGCACGTGGTACTCCTCGACCAGCGGAATCCCGCACTCGCGCACCATGGTCGAGGTGCTGTTGCCCGCCAGCAGCGCCGAGGTCAGGGTGTGCGCGGCGGTGTGGTGCTCGCTGACCACCGCGCGCAGCTCGCGCACATAGGCCGAGGAGACGGCCGCGGTCACGGTGTCGAGGATTTCCATGAACCGGCGCGCCACCTTCACCAGGCTGGCGTAATCCTGTGCGCTGGCCTGGGATTGGATGACCTCGAAGCTGAGTTTGAAGCCCTCGTGGATGGCGTGCTGGATGGTGTCGATGGGGATGCCCTCGCGGGCCCAGCCAGCGGCGGCGGTGGCGACGCTGTCGATGTCCTCGCCGATCTCGTCACCGTCGAGCATCCGCATCGCCAGTTGCAGACACACCCTGGTCACCGTGGTCACATCACCACTGAGCGCCTCGCCCGGCAGGGTTCCGCAGGGCGCGACGTTCTGGACGAAGTGTCCGACCATCCGGCGCGAAATCGTGCGAACATCCCTGAGGTGCGTGGACGCGGGCCTGCCGGAGACGATCAGGTCCGGCGACGGGATGGGTGGTGGGGTCATGGAGATTCCTTCCGCCCGAATAGCGCAGCGCTTCAACCTAACGGCCCCCGCCGACGCGTCGGCCGGGTACCGGGACTGTTTGTGATACCCGACGAAGTCGGCTCCCGACCCTTGTGATCGCGGCCAGTGTGTGCTGGACGCGGC
>NZ_JARWRU010001329.1 GCF_029867845.1 Nocardia farcinica
TCCGTAGCCGCACCCGCCCACATGCCCCTTGTTGCCGATGCGGCCCCGCAGCCGCGCACGCTGATCCATCAGTTGCTCTCCACCGCGGCTGCGGCCTTCTTACTCGTACGCTTCTTCGTGGTGCCCGTGCTCCGCCGACCCCTGGTGGCGGGTTGGGGTCGCCAGGCGCGTAGTGCTTCGTCGGTGAGGCCGTGTTCGTCTTGTCGGTCTCGGCGGTCGCCGGCGAGGAAGGTCGAGGGGGCGATGCCGAAGTCGGGGTCGATGTCGTTGTGCCACTGGTCGAGCCAGGGTTGCAATTCGAGCAGGCCGGCGAGGAAGGGGGTGATCTCCTCGGTCGACAGGCTGTGTTCGGCGAGGTGGATGGCGATGGCCATGGCCTGTTCGCGGTGGTCCCAGCCTGCCCAGCCGTAGAGGTCGGGGGTCGCGACATTGGTGGAGCCGTAGGAGATGAAGCGTTCCTTGGGGACGTCGAGTTTGCCTCGGGCCTGCCAGTAGGAGGTGCGCAGGAAGTCGGCGGAGGTGTACTTCGGGGGGACGGGGATGGCGTCGCGGAAACGGTTCTTCTCGTGGCCGTCGGGCATGGTGTCTTCCTGGCGCTGCAGGTTCCAGACGTGTTCCCAGTCGGCGCGTTTCTTCAGGCCGGAGGGCTTGTAGCGCAGGGCGGCGAGGAAGGGGACGTGTTCGTCGGTGATCAGGTCGGCGACGACCTTCGCCAGGTCGGCGTGGGGCGCGTAGAGGGCAGCGACCGAGACGAAGTCGGTGTCGGCGGCGAGGCGGTCGGTCAGGCGCGACAGGGTCAGGATGCGGGGCTGGTTGTTGTCGTCGAACCACAGGTCACGCGATTCCATACGATCAAGCAGCCACGCACGCAGAGCCTTCTCCTGCATGGCGTCCCAGCCCTCGGTCGCCCAGCGACGCTTGTACTCGGGGCGTTCGATCATACCGATCGCACGATTCGACTCGATCGTTTCGATTCGTCGTTCGACAATCTCTCTGTACGCCGCTGGCCAATGGGATGGTAGCTCTGTGATCGGCGTCGTGCCGTGGCGGGTAAACCACTCTTCGCTCGCCTCACCATTTGCGATACGTCGAGCGAGGACGATCTCAAATGCTCGCTCGCCGAATTGAATAGCAGGCAGCTCGGCGCCTTCGGGAAGATGCAGGTTTTCGGGGGCTAGTCCATAGATGGAGTAGACCTGCCAATCCAATTCTTCCTGTGCGGAGATCATCTGCATCCTGGCGGTTTTCCAGCCCTCGTAGCCGGTGCGCAGCGCTGATGCGGTCGGCAGGCTATGTGCGCATACCGCAGCAGGGCCGTATGCGGCCAGCTCCTGAGCCAAGCGGTCGATCATAGCGCTGAGGGTCGTAGGGAAGGTAGCCGGAAGTGGAAAATCTTGAAGATTTCCTCCGGTGAACTCGTATCGGTCCGACCACGGGTGAACGCTGACCCGGGCACCCGAGTCGCCCATAGGGTCACCGCCCTTGGGATAGCTCACCATCTTGAGCCAGAAGCAGGCGGTGGAGCTGTTGAGCAGCCCGAGCAGCCGCAGATGCTCCTCCTCGCTCGCCCCCTCCGGCAACTTGATCACCGGTGCGGAGCGATTGAATGCGTTTCCATCTCGGTCTAAGGCAAAGTGATTATGTGTGGTCACAAATGCGAATGGGATTGCCCATTGATGGGCCTCAGTGTCACGCGGGAGCTGATGCCATTGCCACCATTTTTTTCCCGTTGTGAGGTAGTCTTTCCCGTTTCCTGAGCCTCGCCTCCACAAAAGTGTGCGCATGTGCCAGAAATGCCGGATGAATGTATCGCTCAGGCAGGACTGTTCGAGTAGGCGATGGGTCCGGTCATACGGGAATACGACCAGCTCGCCGTCGTGGAGATTCCAGTCACGGGTCTCGTCTCCGCGATAGCTATGTCGTAGGTGCATGTCGCTAGCATATTGTGTAATGGATCGGTGGCAGGGCAGGGCGAATGCATCGTCTGCGTGGGTGTCACCGAAGAACCCGATACGGTATACAAGCGACCTTAGCTCGCTGGCGCCCCGCGATTCGAGTTCCTCAATCACCTCAAGACCGCCATCGACAAGCACCCAAGGCTGCCTGCCGAAGTACCGACTTCTCTCAAGATCCTCGACTGAGACCCACTGGCTGAATGTTCCCGCATGGTTGATTTGATCTACTATCGCTCGCCAAACCATGCCTTCGGCCGGATTATTAGGAGCGTTTGGCTCCCCTTGAACGCTTCGCACGGTGCGGATGGTGGGACGCCGGGACTTGCCTGAGCGTCGTGTACCGATGAGGATGACGGTCGGTGTTCCGTGTCCGGGGATGTACGCGCCCGACGTGTCAACGACTTCGGTTAGTTCGACCTTGTGTGCGAAATATTCTTCGATGAGTTTTGTGCCGAACTCGCGTTTCATAAAAGAGTTCGCGGTGATCTGCCCGACCAGGCCGAACCCGCGTCCGTCTGAATCGCCGTGCTTGGCGAGTTCGAAGAATCTTTGAGCGAAAGGTACTGAGAGTGCATACGTTCCTGCACACGCGTCGTAGAGCTCGCGATAGATTTCGTTGAGGCTCTTGTCTTTGACGGTGATGTATGGGGGATTGCCGACGACGACGTGGTAGCGGCCGGGTTCGAGGATGCCGGGGTACTCGTGGACGTCTTCGGTGGCGTAGGAGTGTTCGGCGAGGGGGTCGTTCTGATCGCCGTCGAAGGTCAGCTCGAGCTGCCGGGCTTTGATGAGTGAGTCGCCGATGGCGAGTTTGATGGGCCAGTCGTAGCGGGCGGCTTGGGTGAGGGTGCGGATGTTGGCGGCGGCCATGGCTGCGACGAGGAGTCGGAAGCGGGCGATGGCGATGGCGAAGGGGTTGATGTCGACGCCGTGGACGGATTCGAGTGCTGCGCGGACGCGTTCGTGGCGGTCTTTGGTGGGGTGGTCTTCGTTCCAGCGGCGGGTGAGGCGGCGGAAGGCGCCGAGGACGAAGTGGCCTGATCCGCAGGTGGGGTCGATGAGTTTGATGTCGGTGTAGCCGAATTCGCGGATGGCGGGTTCGAGGGTGCGGTCGAGGATGAATTCTTCGACGAATTCGGGGGTTTGGAGCAGGGCGTAGTTCTTGCGGATGTCTTCGGAGAGGTCTTGGTAGAGGTCGCCGAGGAAGCGGGTGTCCCAGCCGGTGACGCCGTCGTCGTCGAGGGGGTCGGTGAAGTCGTGGACGAGGATGCCGTGTTCGTCGCGGGTGCGCCAGAATTCGATGAGTTCGCGGGCGCCGTCGTGGGAGAGCGGGATCTGGTAGAGGGGGTTGTGGGTGGGGTCGAACAGGAGTTTGCCTGCCTGGCCCGTGCCGAGTTCGGCGAAGGCGTGTTCGAGCCAGCCGCGGTAGGTGGGGTCGGGGTCGGTTTCGACGTAGGCGTCGTAGCGGGCGTGGGCGAGTTCGCGGCGGTCGTCGGTGGGGCCGGTGAGGTAGGGGTCGGTGATGAGGTGGTTGTCTTCGCAGAAGCGGACGAAGACGCTGCCCAGGACCCAGGCGACGGCGACCTGGGTGACGCGTTCGTCGAGCCAGGAGTTCTCGGTGGCGGCGGTGCGCTTGAGTTTCTTGGCTTGTGCCCATTCATCGTGCAGGCGGGCCTTGACCTCGGGCAGGGCACGTAATTGCTTGTGCAGATCGGTCTCGGCCGCGGTGACCTGCTTCTTCAGGTCGGTGAGCAGAGCGGCACGGTCGATCATACGGTGACTCCTGTTTCGTTGTCGGCGTCGGTGCGGCGGATACTGCGAATCCACGCTTCGGGCAGGGAGATCCACTCGTTGAGAGCGGACTGGTACGGCACGGCCTCCGCGCCGAGGTGCGGTTGGCGCAGCGGATCGGATTGCGGGCACAGCAACCAGAGGCCGCCCTTGCCGCGGCGGGCCTGCTCGGCCAGCCGGCCGAGCGCACCCATGGCGTCGTAGCGGGCGAAGACCAGGATGTCGGTGAGCAGCAGCGGTCCCTCGCCTGCGATCATGTCGGCGATCTCGCGCTCCATGCGGCCCCACGCGGTGCGGGTGTACTCCTGGAACTTCACGGCCGCGCGGGAGCCGGGTTCGGCGATATCGGCGCGCAGGATGGTCTCCCAGGTGGGCTTGGTGCCCGGGGGGACCAGGTCGTGCATGTTCGCCAGGAACAGCGCGGTCGCCGAGACCGGGCGTGCGGAGAAGCGTTCGCGCAGCTCGCGAATGGCGTCTTCGGTGGCCGAGGTGGGATGGGTCGGCGCGGTGAGCACGCGGAAGCCGTCGCGGACGGCGGCGCCCGCCAGCAGTTCCTCGGTGCGCGCCACCCTGGCGACGTTCGGGTCGTCGGAATAGCGACCCGCCACGTGCGTGCCGACCACGGTCGACCAGTGCCGGGAGGAGGCGGTGAAGCTGGTCTGCTGATCGGCGTTCCTCGGCAGGTACCGCTGCGCGCCGGTCTCGGCGTGGGTGGCCACGACGAGGTCGAAACCGGCCTCGGTCAGGGCCCTGGTCAGCTCAGGGGTGGGAGCGCCGCGGTCGCTGCCGGAGATCTCCAGCTCCGGGAAGCGGGCGAGGATGCGCTCGAACACGCGCTCGGCGCTCAGGCCGGGCTGCAGATTCGACGGCCGATCGGGGATGAGCGTGACCAGGCCCGCCTGGGTGAGCCGCACGGCACGTACCAGGGGAAGGTCGTGCGGATAGATCTCGAGCCGGGGCGTGACGGCGGCGTGCCGCGAGGCGGCGACGGCCACCTGTACGAGGCGGCGCTCGTCGAGGGTGAGCGCGCCGGGTGGTGGGGTGATGGCGCCGAGCCGTTCGAGGACGGTGCTCGCCGTGGGCAGAGTTTCCTGAGCGGCCAGCTGATCGGCGGTGCGGCCCAGCCGCAGGGCATAGTCGGCCAGAGCGTGACCACCGGGGGTGTCGGGAGCCGAGTCCTCGTTCACCTCCAGCGCCAGCACCACCACCGGAGCGGCCCCCGACTCGCGCTTCTGCATGGCGAGGAAAGCGGCCTCGTCCGGGGCCAGCTGCTCGACCTCCACGACGACGCGCACGGCCGCCAGTCCGAGGGCGCGACGCTGGGCGCGCTCCTGCAGCCGGGTGCCGCGACGCGCGATCAGGGCGTCGGCGAGTTCGGTGGCGGAGGCGACCCGGCCGAAGTCCGCAAGCAACTCCAGGATCTGCTCGCGCAGCGCCTGCACGGCCGCATCCTTCTTCCACTGCTGCCGTTGCGTCTTCAACAGCTGGGCCACCCGCGCGGGCGTGACTTCCAGTGATTCGGCCACCGCTGTCTGCGTGGGCCAGGCATCCAGTTCCGGCAGATCGCCCACGCCGGGGATGCGCAGCAGCCGGGTCACCGCGTCGACCTTGGCGGCGTTGGGCTTCGTGCGCTCGGGCACGAAACGGGTCGCCAGCGTGTCCAGGCTCAGGGTGCGCAACAGGTCCGCGCCCGGCTCGGACTTCGCGGCGTCGAGTTCGGCCTTGGCCTCCTTGCGCGCCGCGGCGGCCAGCGGGGCGGGTTCGTCCTTGCCGAGCCGTTTGGTCCACTCCCGGAGACGATCCTGGATCTCGCGGCGCGCCCGGACGCCGAGGCCGGGCGCGTTGATGAGCCTGCCGCGGCCGTAGTCGAGGAACTCGGCGACGGTGTTGACGCCGAGCCCGTAGAGGAACTGCTCGGTGGCGGTGGTGAGACCGGCCTGGGACAGGTGGGTTTCGAGGGTCGCCTCGTCGGCGAAGCGCTTGCGCTGCTCCTCCGGCGTCACCACATCCACCTCGGCAGACGGCTCGGGATGGGTGCTCAGCGGCCGCGAGGGCACCGAGCGCGACATGTCCAGGAAGATCTTGCGCCACGCGTCGCGCATCGGCTTGAGATCCGGGAACCGCTGCGACACATCGCGATGCAGCGCTTTGCGGAAGAAGGCGATCAGGCCGTCGCGCACGGACGGGTCGAAGGCGTCGGCCGCCACCGTGGGATACGGGAACTCGGTGGCGTCGAGTTGGCGGGGCAGCGCGCTGCCGTCGCCCCAGCGGGGGAGTTCGCCGGAGGCCATCTCGTGCAGGGTGACGGCCAGGGCGTAGCGCTCGGCGGCGGCGTCGTAGACGCTTCGGGTCAGGGTGCCGATGAACGGGTCCAGGTAGCCGTCGGTGCCCGCCTCGGTGTTCTGCACGGGGTAGCCGGCCAGCGAGAAGTCGATGAGTACCAGTTCGCGGGTGCGGTTGGGGCGCACCCGGATGGCGATATTGTCCGGCTTGAGATCGCGATGCCAGACGCCTTCGCCTTCGAGGAAATCGACGGCGGCGAAGAGATAGTCGCTGTAGGTCTCGAGGCGCCCGAGCTGGAGGCGGCCGTTCTCACGGAGTTCGCGGGCGACGCTCTCCGCGGTGCGGCGGTTCTTGCCGTCCCCGGTGCCGCGGCTGCTGTCGCTGTCGATGTTCGCCTCGTCGCCCACATATTCCAGGACGAGAGTGGTGCGACCGCCGAGCGTGACGACACCGGGATCGATCAGATCGATGACCCCCGAGTGCCGTCGCAGTCCGCCCAGCACAGCTGCCTCACGTTTCAGCAGCTCCGAGCGCTCCTCGGACAGTGCCACCTTCAGCACCACATAGGGGCGGGCGTTGCGATCGGCGGGGTCGGCCTGCAGGTCGCGCACGAGCAGCGCCCGGCTCGTCGAACCGGTGCCGAGGCGGCGGAGCACCTGCCAGCGGCCGCCGAGCACGTCGTCGCGGACCGCTTCGAGGGGATCCTTGTCGTCGGCCCCGGATTCCTCCTGGTCGGAGGTCGCCAACGCTTCCTCTGCATCGGCGAGGACCTCGAGGAAGTCGTCCATGGAGGGGAACCGGCGCGCCGGCTGGAAGTCGGTCGCCGCCGCGACCAGCAGGTCGACGTCACCGGGCAGGTTGTCGACCAGGGCGCTCGGCCGCAGCTCCTCACCGCTCTCGAGGCGGGCCAGCAGCTCGGTGTGCGAAGCCGCGGGCGGCTTGCCGGTGACCAGCAGGTAGGTGAGCATGCCGAGGCCGAAGACGTCCATGGCCACCGGATCGGGCGCCGGGGCCGACACCTCGGGGGCGAGGTAGGCGTCCGATCCGGCCGACAGGTGCTGCGGCGAGAGCAGGGTGGGGGCATGCCTGGTCATCGTGGCTGCGGTCGTCGCCGCGCGATGCGTGGCCACCTGCCAGTCGGAGATCTGCAGGTGCGGGGCGCGCCAGCGCTGGGCGTCGCTCGAGCCCGGTCGCGGAATCACATGGATCGAGCGGGCGGCGAGCGCGCGATGGTAGAGGCGTCCCGAGTGGGCCGAGCGCAGGGTTTCCGCGAGCTGGCGCACGAGTGCCACCCGGTCCTCGATGTCGAGGAGGTCGCCGTGGCGGGTGAGGTAGTCGTCGAGGTGCAGGGTTTCCGGGTGGTAGCGGAAGATCAGCGCCGGACCCGCCGTGTGACCGGAGGGGTCGAACATCTCCAGCTGCACCGCGCCCGGATGGCGGAATCGGCGCAGCACCGCGGCTTCGCGGCGTGCGGCCGCGTCGACCGACTTACGGGCTTCCTCGTCGGCGCCGCGCTCGCGCAGGTAGACGCGCACACGCGCCCGATCGCGCAGCTCGGTGTGGGTGGCGAGATAGTCCTGCCAGGACGGCCCAGCATCCATGGGTTTGCGTTCCAGCAGGTAGGGCCCGACGGTGAACTCGGCATTGCTCTGCCGGATGCCGACCTGTTCGAGCGCCTTCTTGATCGCCCGTGCCCGCTGGGGGTCGATCCGGTGCCGGGCGTCGCGCACCGGCGCGTGCAGGCGGTCGACCAGCTCGCGGACCGTGTGGGTGTTCGCGCGGTCGCCGACCGGCAGGTCGAAGCGCAACTGCGAGTTCGTCAGGCACACCGCCGCGCCGAGGAACACTCGCGCGCCGGCGTCGCCGAGCAGACCGGCCAGCTCCTTGCTCTTCTGGTTCACCAGATGCAGCGGGTTGCGATGGAATCGGCGGTCGCCGCGGGGTGTGGTCTGCACCCAGTCGCTGCCTTCGGCGTCGAGCTTGCCGTTCCAATCCTTGAGTTCGACCATGAGGACGCCGTTCGGGGCGACCACCAGCAGATCGACCTCGCGCACGTGGCCGGTGCGTGCGGTGAAGGTGAAGTTGGACCAGGCGAACCACGGGTCGGCGTTGGGCAGCTGCGCCCGGATCGCTTCCAGCCCCCGGCGCTCGTGCTCGAAACTCGACTCGGTGACCGTCGTCCACCGACCCTCGTCCATACGCTGCGCAGTCCCGTCCTCGTCGTCACCTCGACCGCCCGAACGCCGCGCGGGCGGCTGATGGTGCGATCCGTAGCTGCAAACATTAGCCTGCCCCGCAAACGTCTCGGGGGGCTTGCCGACCGATGGAAAGAACTCCGGTGCCGGTCTACGGGGTGGATCGGTGCGCACGAGGATTTCGTTTCGTCTGTGACGGTTCGGAGGGCGGCTCGTAGGGGGGGCGCCGGAGGGGTTGGCAGTCTCCCGCTGCTCCGGCCGATCGGGTACGGCAGTGAGCAAACCGTATCGAGGCGCGAAAGCATTGTCAATCTATGTCTTGGATTGCACTTTGCTCACGCATAGGTCAGTGTTGCTTCAGGCGGTGGGAAAGGAGAGATGTGGCGGAGGTCAGTGCGTCCGAGATCTCGCGACTGGCGGGTGTCACCCGCGCGACGGTCAGCAACTGGCGACGTCGCTATGACGACTTCCCTCGCGCGGTCGCCGGGACCGACACACGCCCGCTCTTCGACCTGGGGCAGGTCCAGTCCTGGCTGACCGAACACGGAGTACGGGTGCCGGAGTCGCCGGCCGCCGAGCTGCGCACTCTCGTGAGATCCCGTGCGCCCGAGACCGTCGCCGAGGTCCTCCAGGCGCTCGATCACACCGACGAGGGCTGGCAGGCCCCCGAGATCTCCACCGCGAACAGGGAGTTCGCGACCGGAGTCGCGCAGGCGGTGGTACGGACAGCTGGAACGGACGGGGTCCGAGTCGCCTTCGACATCCTCGCGGAGCGAGCGATGGAAGGGACGCCCACCACCGGGGTGTACGGGACCCCACCCGAAGTCGCCGATCTCATGGTGAGGCTGTCGGCTGTCGGCGCCGGAGCGCGGGTGCTCGATCCCGCCTGTGGAAGTGGGATGTTGCTGCTCGCTGCTGTCGAAGCCGGGGCCTCACAGGTCTGCGGCCAGGACATCGTGCCCGTGCAGGTCGCACGGACCCGGCTGATGCTCTCCGCCGAGCCCTCGGTCACCGCCGAGATCCGCTCGGGCGACAGTCTGCTGGCGGATGCTTTCGACGGCAGGCGGTTCGACGCCGTTCTCTGTAATCCACCCTACGGCCAACGGGATTGGGGGTCCGGTGAACTCGCCCTCGACAGCCGATGGGACTACGGTCTGCCGCCGCGCGGTGAGCCGGAACTGGCCTGGGTACAGCATGCCATCGCTCACCTGTGTCCCGGCGCCGATGCCGTGGTGCTGTTGCCACCCGCGGTCGCAGGCCGGATGGGCGGCCGCAAGATCCGGGCGAATCTGGTCAGGACCGGGGCGCTGCGAGCTGTCATCGGCCTTCCACCGGGAGCTGCGCCGCCCTGGCATGTCGGTCTGCAGATCTGGATCGTGCGGAAACCCGAGCCAGGGGCGGAGGCGCCGAACGCGCTGCTGTTCGTCGACACCACGGCAATGGCTGCCGTCGGTGCTGAACGAACGGATTGGGACAGCTTGGGCGCCGATGTCCTGGAACGGTGGCGTGCGTTCGACGCCGGCGAGCCGGAGCGCGCCGAGGCATCCGGTGTGGCGGCGGTCGTGCGACCGGTGGACGTCCTCGACGACGACGTCGATCTCACCCCCGCCCGGTACGTGCGGTCCGCCATGGACAGCGGGGCGATCGCCGATCAGCTCGGAACCGCCCTCGATACGTTGGGCGCCGCGGCCCGGGAGCTCGCGGGGACGGTCGGGCGGATCAAGGGAGAGTTCGCCGAGGGCGGCAGTACGTGGCGGTTGGTGACCGTGGCCGATCTGGCCGCCCACGGTCAGCTGGAATGGATCCGTTCCCAGCCCGGCAGTAGCGACAAGAGCGAGACCGGTGACACCCGCCCGGTATTGACGGCCCCCGACGTGGCCACCGGCGCGGCGCCGTCCGGCACGGTGCAGTCGATACGGCCCGCCGCGGAGATCGAGGTGCACGCCGGTGACGTCCTCATCCCGGCTGTTCGCAGTGACCGGAGCGGCACTCGCAGCGCAGGGGTCGCCGGTCCCGAAGAAGCGGGTGCGCTGCTCGGCCCGCACATCCACGTTCTGCGTCTCGATGGTGACCAGCTCGATCCGTGGTTCGTGGCCGGATTCCTGACCGGGAACGACAACATCGCCGCGACCAGAACGTCGACCGTGCGTTTCGATCCCTCGCGGCTTCGTCTCCCCGTGATGCCGCTGGCGGAACAGCAGAGGTTCGGAGCCCTCTTCCGGCAGCTGTTCCGGCTCCGCATCACCGCCGGAGCGGCGTTCGGTGCGGCCGACGAAATCTCCGAGCTGCTGACGACCGGCCTGACCGCGGGTGTGCTGACGCCCGTCGATCCGACGACTGCGGGGTGAGGATGTCCGACGAAGCAGATGAGTACACCGCACTCCGGGTGGCGCTGCTCGATGAGCCCCTCGTGCTGCCGCCGCCGCTGGTTAGGGCGCCGACGGGCCCCGGGGCGGTCGCGGTGGAGGATCTGGTGGAGGCCACGGCGCTGTCGGTGCGCGAATCGTTGCCGACGGTCGGGGTCGGGGGCGGCTCGGTCGCGATGCTGACCGCGAAAGACGTCCGGCTCGACCGCCCACCATCTCGTCGGGGTTCGGCCGAGGTCACGGGCGCGCTGACGGTTCGTGCCGGCGACGTCCTGATGGTCATGGGCGCGGACGGAGCTGTCCGCGTCTGCGACCGGGACGGCGTGCTGCTGGGGCCCGGCATCCAACTGCTCCGCGGACACCCGGAAACGCTGGATCCATGGTTTCTCGCCTGTGTGCTGCGAGCCGCGCTCGAGGCCGCCGACGGGAAGCCGTTCGATCTCTATCAGGTTCGCGTGCCGCGGATATCGTTGGAGGAGCAGCGTTGCCGGGGCGCAGCCTTCCGGCATTTGCTGGAGCTCGAGTCATCGTGGCGGCGTCGGCGTGCGAGCATCGAACGCGTGGTGCGCGCGGGCGTCGATGGGCTCGCCACGGGAACCCTGCTGCCGACCGCCGCCGACCGCGACGGTGAGTGAACGACCAGGAGCCACGGAGGGAGCGGCAGTGCAACCGCGGGTGGTCGGGGGCCGATACGAACTGGTCGGGCAGATCGGCGCCGGCGGGATGGGACAGGTCTACGAAGGATTCGATCGGCACCTGAAACGGCGTATCGCCGTCAAGTTCACCCAGGAGAACCTGGACAACGAGCCGGACTGGACCAATCGCTTCTTCCGCGAGGCCGAAGTGATGGCGCGAATTCACCATCCGGGCATGCCTGTCATCCACGACGCCGGAACCGTCCCCGGCAACCCCGGCCGTCCCTACCTGGTGATGGAGTACATCGAGGGCGCCACCTTCGCCGAACTGCTGGAGCGACACGGGGCGCTCGCGCCAGAAGTGGTGGCCGCCCTGGGGGCACAGGTCGCGGCCGTGCTCGCGGCGACCCATCGACATCGCATCTACCACCGCGACCTGAAACCCTCCAACCTCATGCTGTGCGCTGACGGCACCGTGAAGGTCGTGGACTTCGGACTCGCCGTCGTCCTCGACGGCGACATGACCCGCTACACCAGCACCGGTCACACCCTCGGAACTCCGGCGTTCATGGCGCCCGAGCAGGTCGAGGGCAGGCCGGTGGTTGCCCAGACCGATCTCTACGCACTCGGCCTGGTTCTGCACGAACTGCTCACCGGAGATCGGGTCATGACCGGCAGCACGCCGTATGCGGTGTGGCAGAACCAGGTCCACCGCCCCTCACCGGACATACGTGAGATCTGTCCCGAGGTGCCGCTCGACATGGCCGAACTCATCATGAGCATGGTCGCCAAATCGACGGAACATCGGCCGGCCGACGCCGCCACGGTGCACGCCGTCCTGCTCCGGCATGCGCGCGGGCTCGACATGCTGCCCGAGATCGACGACGAGTACGGGCCCGCGTTCCTGTACGCGCAGGCCGTGACCCGAACAGGCAGCGAGGTTCGGAAAGCCTCGACGTCCGCGGAGCCGGTGGTGGCGCCGGAACGGGTGGAACTACCCTCCGGCGACGACATCAGCCGCGGTGACCTGCGACGAGCCATCGGATATGCACGCGATCTGGCCGACGAATCACGCTATGCCCCGGCCTTTCGCGCCCTGGAGACGGTGATCGACGTAGCCGTCCCCGTCTTCGGGTCCCGCGATGTGGACGTCATCGAAGCGCGCCTGCAGCTCGCCGAACTGCGCTTCGAGAACGGCGCCTACGCCGCGGCGGCAGAGAGCTATCGCCATCTCGTCGAAGAACTCACCGCCGAGCGCGGCCCCTACGACGAACAGGTGATGCTCTGCCAACGTCGATTGGCAGCCTGCGACATCCATCTGGGTGACCAGAATGCCGCGGTGGCCAGGCTGCAACGCCTCCACCGGCAGATGTCGGCTCGCTACGGAGAGCAGGACCGGCGGGTCGTCGAGTTGGCCACCCTCATCAGGGGGATCGAAGCAGGCTGACGCCAACCGAGCGGTCAACCGTGCACCCGGGGACAACTGCGCGCGGGCACAGCGTACTCACCCGGTACGCACGCGGCAGGGCATCCTCGTCCTCGCTGACCCCACCTCCTCGCACGAAGCGCTCAGCGGCAGCTCGCCCCGGAGCAGGTGCGCAATTCGCTCAGCCGGCGATCGAGTCCGGCCACGACGTCGGCGTGCGCGGCGCGGCTCTCGGGGGAGTCGAGCAGATTGCTCAGCTGGTAGGGATCGTTACGGAGGTCGTAGAGTTCGTGTTCGCGATCCTCGATCGGCCGCTCCCGCTCGTACCAGCGCACGTAGAGCCAACGCTCGTCGCGGACGGCGATCCAGGACGGGATGTCGAGCACGTCGGCGGTGGTTTCCGCGGCGAGGACCTGTTCCTGGGCGACACCGTCGCGGCCGGTGTATCCGGCGCCGCCGTATTCGGCGAGGAAATCGGTTCGCCACGGGGTGGTCTCGCCGTTCAGCACGGGAACGAGCGAGCGGCCGTCCATTCGGTCCGGGGGGACGAGCCCGGCCCATTCGAGAATGGTCGGGGCCAGATCGATGGACAGCGCCATCGCGGCGGTGCACCGGCTGTCGATGCCGGGGCCGGCGATGGCCAGCGGCACCCGCAGGGATTCCTCGTACGGGGCCATCTTCTCGTTCAGCCGGTGCGCGCCGAGGTTGTATCCGTTGTCGGAGGTGAAGATCAGGTAGGTGTTGTCGAGTTCGCCGGTGTCGGTGAGCGTGCGCACGATATCGGCCACCATCTCGTCCAGCGCTTTCAGCGCACCGAGGCGGTCGGTGTAATCGGCGTCGTTGGTCGCCTCGAGCGCCTCGGTGCGGGCGTCGGCGCTGCGCGTGAGCCATCCCGGTTTGTCGGAGACATCGGTTTCCAGGGAGTTCGGCGATTTCGGCACGCCGGCCGGTTCGGTTTCCGCGAGGTGGCGCGGTGCGGGCGGCAGCGGCGCGTGCGGGGCGGTGGAGGCCGCGTACCAGAAGAACGGTTGCCCGGAGGCGGCGGAGTCGGTGATGAATCGCCGGGACTTCTCGGCGACGACGTCGGTCAGATAATCCTCCGGCGCCTCGCCGTATTCGACGGCTCGGCCGTTCTCGTTGAGCGTGTAGTTGTACCCCGTGTAGAGCGATGTCTCGGCGCCGGCATGCCAGTCGTCCCAACCGGGTGGAATGTGACCGGGGGAGTGTTCGAGACCGTGCAGATAGATGCCCGCCATTCCCGTCCGGTACCCGCCGTCGTGCAGGGCTTTCACGAAGGTCCGGCTCTCGTTGCCCTTGGCGCGGAAGGCCCGGAATCCGCCCGCCGGACCGTCATTGGTCACCACACCGGTGTTGTGCCCGTATTCCCCGGTCAGCATCGACGACCGTCCACCGCAGCAGATCGGCAGCGGCGCGAAGCCGTTGGCGAATTCCATCCCGCGATCCCGGATCAGCTCCGCGGTGAAGGGCATCGCCTGCCAGACCGGCGTGGTCAGCGCATCCAGATCGTCGGCGAGGATCAACACCACATTCGGCCGGTGGTCCATTTCCGCCGTCGCACCGGGAACACCCAGCGTCGACGCCGCCAGGGCGATGATGGAGGCGGTGCATGCTCGTCGTGCGAAACGCGGAATGAACAACCCGGACTCCCTCTGAACTCGACGAACGTCGGCGTGGTGGTGCGCGGTCGCCGCCGAGCCTAGAGGTCGGATACGGGAAAACCGGTGGTCAGCGGGGGTGTGTCCGGCGGAAATCCGCGACACCGGGAGTCGTGCTCCGGTGGCCGCGCGTCGGCAGGGAGGTCATCGGTCACCGCGAGATCGGCGCGGGGATCGGGAGCGGGTCAGCACCAGCCCGCCGAGGATCACGCCGACCAGCCCCGCGGCCCTGGCCGCCCAGGACGCGACTATCCCGTTGCCGGTTCCGGGACCACCGTCGGCGGTGGCCGCCAGCACTCCACCTGCGACCAGGCCGATCAGCCCCGCCACCAGGGCGATCACAGCCCTCGTCACCCGGTTGCGCGCGCTGAGACGAGCCGCGGAGCGGACCAGCGCCGACCCGCCGACCACCACCCCGAACAGCGCCACCAACGCGGTCGAGGAGGGCCCGATGCGCCCGGATGTCATGCCGGTGACAGCGGCGGCGGGCAGGGCCGGGGACTGTGCGACCGCCGGTGCGGCAAGGGCGAGGACCGCGAGCGCGGCCGCTGCTGTGGCGGCGGGGAGATGACGGACCGACATGGGTGCTCCTTCGTCGAACGACTGGACCTCACTCATCCTGTTCGCTCGACCTGCCGCGAAACATCCCGCGGATGAGGACGATTCGCGCTGCCGCTGTTGCCGTAGCACTACCGCGGACGTCGTAGGCACCCGCGGGACCACCGCGGGTGCGGTAGCCGGACGATCATCCGTGAGCGGGATCTGTTCGCGCCGTCATCTGGCTAGGGTTGCACGCATGAGCGGCGGACGGATCGAAGCGGGGGCGATCGCCGTCGGCGTGACCGCCGTCCTGCTGATCGCCGCGTTGTCCGGGCAACACCCGGCCTCGCGACTCGACGCGCTGGGTTACACGCTTGTGGTCCTCGGCGGTCTGGTATCGGCAGCGCATCGCCGGGCTCCGCTTCCCGTCCTCGCCGTGACCGGGCTGTGCGTGCTCGGATATCAGGCCATCGGTTTCGAGGTGCCCGCCGTCGCGTTTCTGGTCGCCGTGTACGCCACGGTGCGAGCGGGACACCGTCTGGTCGCGGTGGCGGGTTCGGTGCTCATGGTGGCTACGCTGCCGTTCGCGATGCTGATCTCGCACCCCGGCTGGGCCGTGGGG
Organism: Nocardia farcinica; assembly: GCF_029867845.1. Taxonomy (GTDB): domain Bacteria; phylum Actinomycetota; class Actinomycetes; order Mycobacteriales; family Mycobacteriaceae; genus Nocardia; species Nocardia farcinica_A. The sequence goes on from NZ_JARWRU010001329.1 coordinate 15,490, forward strand.
GAGGCGTTCGCACAGGCCAGAGACGCTCTCCAGCTGGCGTGGCTGGTGGCGGCCGGTGCGGCGGGGGAAGCGCTGCGCCAAGCCGAACAACGGGCCGACGAGGCCGAGCGCACCAGGGAGGCGAGCGCGCGCCGCCCCGCCCCCCACGAGCCGCGGCACAAAGCGCGGGAACAGCACGACACGCACACCCCACAAAAAAAGGTCATAAAAGAGGAAAACCAGGCCCCCCGGCACCATGCCCCCCAGCCCGGCGAAGAGGTCC
>NZ_JARWRU010001330.1 GCF_029867845.1 Nocardia farcinica
CGCCCCCCCGCTCCCGCCGCCGCGGGGGGGGGGGGGTGGGCCCTTTGCCCCCCCCCCCCGGGGGTTTGCGGGGGGGCGGGGCGTTCCGCGGCCCCCCCACCGCCGCGCACCACGGGGTGTCCGGCGCGGGCTTGAGCACCACGGTGTTGCCGGCGGCCAGCGCGGGGCCGAGCTTGGCGAAGGTGATCTGGTGCGGGAAGTTCCACGGGGTGATCGCGCCGACCACGCCCACCGCCTCCCGGCGCACCTTGCGGTGGGTCCTGATGCCCATGGGGGCGGCCTCGCCGAGATCGCTCTCCCACTCGTAGCTCGCGGCCAGTCTCGTCGGGAACTCCAGATCGGCGACCGGTCCCTCGAGCTGCGGACCGCTGGTCAGCATGACGGGCGCGCCCGCCTCGGCGACGGTGACCGCGCGGACGTCCTCGATGTGTTCCTGGATGGCGGTGCGCAACTGCTCGAGGCAACGCACGCGGAACTCATGGTCGGTCGACCAGTCGGTGCGGTCGAAAGCGGTCCGCGCCGCCGCGATCGCGGCGTCCATGTCCTCGGCCGACCCGTTGGCCGCCGTGCCGAGGACGTCTTCGGTGGCCGGGTCGACCGTCTCGAACTCGCCCGCGCCGCCGGGCACCGCCTTGCCGTCGATGAACAGGCGCGTGCCCTCGGTGGGAAGACCGCTCATAGTCGCTCCGATGCTGTCTGGACAGGTGTATGGAATATAGTCCAGTTTCCGCGCCGGTCGCAAGAACATGTTTCACTATTGGCGTCTCCGGCGCAGGATGTATATGCGAGGATGCGGTGGAATCGGTTGCCGTCCCGCGATCCGGGCAGGCGCCGGAACAGCGGTGGACCGGCCGGTCAGCACCCGCGAGCACCAGCACCCCGAGCGAGCCCACCGGAGAGGCGATGACAAGCACCGACACCCCGACGGCCACCCTGCCCGCGCGCGTCACCCCGGAACTGATCGCCCGCCTCACCGCACGCGTGCGGGCGGGCGGCGGCGCCGAGGCCAGAACGCCCTACCCGCTGATCGAGGTCTACACCGGCGCCACCTACGCCGAACTACCCCAGTCCCGCCCCCAGGACGTGGCCGACGCCTTCGCCACCGCCCGCGCCGCACAGCGGACATGGGCCGCCACCCCGCTGAAGGAACGCCTGGCGGTCTTCGCCAGAGCGCACGAGATGATCCTCACCGAGCGCACCCTCATCGCCGATCTCATCCAGATCGGGTGCGGCAAGGCCCGTCGCATGGCCTTCGAGGAGTCCTGCGACGTGCCGATGATCATCAGCCACTACCTCAAGACCGCGCGCCGCGTCCTGAAGCCGCGCAGGCACGGCGGCACCGTGCCGCTGCTCAGCACCTCCATCGAGGAGCACCGGCCCAAGGGGGTGGTCGGGGTGATCTCGCCGTGGAACTTCCCGTTCGCGCTGGCGCTCTCCGACGCCGTGGCCGCGCTGATCGCGGGCAACGCCGTGGTGCTCAAGCCCGACAACAAGACCGCCCTGTGCGCGCTGTTCGGCGTGGAACTGCTGCACCGCGCCGGCCTGCCGGACGGGCTGTTCGAGGTGGTCTGCGGCGAGGGCCCCGACATCGGCGGCGATCTGGTCGACCACAGCGATTTCGTCATGTTCACCGGCTCCACCGCCACCGGCCGGGTGATCGGCGAGCGCGCCGGACGCAATCTCATCGGATGCAGCCTGGAACTCGGCGGCAAGAACCCGCTGATCGTGCTCGACGACGCCGATCTGGACGCGGTGATCCCCGGCGCGATCTTCGCGACCTTCGCCAATTCCGGCCAGGCCTGCATGCACATCGAGCGGATCTACGTGCACGAGCGCGTCCACGACGAGTTCCTGCGCCGATTCGTCGCGGCCGCCGCCGAACTGGGCGACAAGGCCGGGGCGAGTTACGACTACACCCCCGAGTTCGGCTCGCTCGTCTCCCCCGAGCACCTGGCCAGGGTCGCCGCGCACGTGGAGGAGGCGCGCGCCGCGGGCGCGACGGTGCACACCGGCGGCCGGGCCCGCCCCGACATCGGCCCGGCCTTCTACGAGCCGACCGTGCTCACCGATGTGCCACCGCACGTCGCGCACGCCACCGGCGAGACCTTCGGCCCGGTGGTGACCGTCTACCGGGTCGGCTCCGAACAGGAGGCGATCGACCGCGCCAACGCCACCGACTACGGGTTGAACGCCAGCGTGTGGAGCCGGGACCGGGCCAGGGCGCTGCGGGTGGCGCAGCGACTTCAGGCGGGCAACATCAACATCAACGACGGCTTCGTCACCAGCTACGCCTCCAAGGCCACCCCGTCGGGCGGGGTGAAGAACTCCGGCATCGGGGCCCGCCACGGCGACCAGGGCTTGCTCAAGTACACCGACACCGTCAATGTCGGGGTGCTCAAGAGCCAGGTGATGACCGCCCGCGCGCAGATGGCCTACGACAAGCAGATCGCCTCCACCCTGGCCACCCTGCGGCTCATGCGGCGCACCCGGCTGCGCTGATAGCGTGACGCCGCGGCGGGCCGGAAGAGCCGGGCCCGCACCCGATCCGATCGAGGAGTTACACCAGTGAGCATTCGCGACATCGCGCTGCGGACCCTCTCCGGCGACGAGACCACGCTGGCCGACCTGGCGGGCGACAAGGCGGTGCTCGTGGTCAACGTCGCCTCCAAGTGCGGACTCACCCCGCAGTACACCGGCCTGGTCGAGTTGCAGCGCAGCTACGGCGAGCGCGGCTTCACCGTGGTCGGCGTGCCGTGCAACCAGTTCCTCGGCCAGGAGCCGGGCACCGCCGAGGAGATCGAGCAGTTCTGCTCCACCACCTACGGCGTCGACTTCCCGCTGCTGGAGAAGATCGAGGTCAACGGCGAGGGCCGCCACCCGCTCTATGCCGAACTCACCGAGGCCCCCGACGCCGAGGGCGCCGCGGGCGACATCCAGTGGAACTTCGAGAAGTTCCTCCTCGACCGCGACGGCAAGGTGGCCGCCCGCTTCCGCCCGCGCACCGAGCCCACCGACCCGGCCGTCGTCGCGGCCATCGAGGGCGTGCTGTAGTGCTGTGACCCGGACGCCACGTCTACCGGTCGCGCTCGGTCACAGCGGAGCCGAGCGCCACCAGCGCAGGACCTCGTCGATGGTGCCGACGATACCGTCGGTGTAGAGCAGGAACTGCGCGCGTTCCGGCTCACCGGTGAAGACGGTGACCATCTTCGGGCCGCTCTGCTCGAACTTGTAGTTGGTGTAGTTGCGGCCGCCGTTGCTGTCGGTCGACTGCACGGCGCTCGCGGGCAGGTTGTTCAGCGCCGCCTGCGCGTCCTGCGGGGTGGCGTAGGCGTAGATGGTGAAGAACGGGTCCTCGTTGTCGCCGCCGCCGAAGCAGTCCCACTGGTGCACCCAGTTGCCGAAGTCGGGCGTGCCGTCGGTCGGGAACGACGGGCTGGCCGAGGTGTAGGAGCCGCAGGTGGCCCCGTTGTAGCCGATGTCGCCGTCCTCGTTGTCGGGCACCAGGCCGGGGAACGCACGACTGATGGCGTCGCTGTCGACGGGGATCGGCGCGGGCAGGCCGGTGGTCGTGGTGCGGGTGTCCGCGCGCGGGGTGTCCTCGCCGGAGGCCAGCACGCCGACGATGCCGAGGCCTACCACCAGCAGGACCACCACGCCGACGACCATCGCCACGATCAGTCCGGTGTTGGACTTGTTCTTCGGCGGGACGGGCGGACGGGCGGCGCCACCGGCGAAGCCGTAGGCGCCCTGCGGGGTGTACCCC
>NZ_JARWRU010001331.1 GCF_029867845.1 Nocardia farcinica
CGGCGAGCTTGTCGACGCCGCGCTCGAGAGCCCGGCGAGCCTTTTCGTCCAACTCTTTCTGGTTTGCCTTGAGTCTTTTTTTGTTGGTTTGGGGCTGGTTGGGGGCTGAAACGACGGTGCCCCGGCCCCGCTGCGGGGGAACCGGGGCACCTCGTCACTACGCGATCCCGGACGGGACCGGCAGACGCGTTCCGAACCGGACCGCGTCGAGCGCGATCACTTGCTGACGACAGCCAGCACGTCGCGCGCGGAGAGGATCAGGTACTCCTCGCCCTGGTACTTGATCTCGGTGCCGCCGTACTTGCTGTAGATGACGGTGTCACCCTCCTGCACGTCCAGGGGGATGCGCTTCTCGCCGTCCTCGTCCCAGCGGCCGGGGCCGACGGCGACGACGGTGCCTTCCTGCGGCTTCTCCTTCGCCGTGTCCGGGATGACCAGGCCGGAGGCCGTCGTCGTCTCGGCCTCGTTGGCCTGGACGAGGATCTTGTCCTCGAGCGGCTTGATGTTCACGCTCGCCACGTTGAGCCCTCCACTTTCAGGGGATACGGTCGTCCGGGAGCGATTCGCCCCGGACCATCGGGTTCGGTCACGGTGGTTGACCCTGCGCATAGCCCCGTCGTCGCGGGTGCCGGGACCCCTGCTCAGTAGTCACAACTGCGTTTCGACAGCGGCTGCCTGGTGGGCAACCGTGTCACTAGCACTCTATACATGCGAGTGCCAGCGCTCAAGGCAGGGCGGTGCCAATTTTGCCGCCGACTTCCCATAGGTTCGCCGAAACTGTAACGTTCGGATAACGGATTGTGACAGGATCGACGGCACGACCGGACACGGCCGTCGGGTCGTGCTGGGCACCCACCCGTGCTGAGCACCCACCGACGCCGGATCGCCGTCACGTCGCGTTGCGCACCATCGACCCACCCCACCCGCACCGGCCGCTCACCCGCCGCACCCGCTCCGTCCGTCGAAGGGAGGTGAACATGCGAACGTCCCTCGGCATCTCCGCCGGGAACGAGGTCGTCTGCTCGGCCCTGGTGGCCACCGCCGCCAACGGCGCCCGCAGCTTCGACTATCGCGTCGTCTCCGCCGATGCCGCGCACTCCGACATCGGCGACCTGGTCGCCTCCTCCATCGATCTGATGACCACCCAGCTGCCGGTGACCCCACCCGGCCACGACGGCGCGTGGGCCGCCGAGACCGAGGACGGCGAGGAAGAGACGCCCGCCCAGCTCGCCCCGCCCGCCTCCGTGGCCGTGGCCTACCGCGGCCACGAGCAGGCCCAGATCATCCGCTCGGCCATCGGCAAGCGGCGTGAGCTGGAACTGGTCCCCGAGGCCGAGGCGGCGCTGATCTACCTGCGCCACACCGGATTGACCGATCGCTACGACACGATCGCCCTGGTCGATCTCGGCGCCACCGGCATGAGCGTGACCGTCGCCGAGCAGGCCGACGGCACCGTGCTGCACTCCCAGCGCACGCACGCCATCAGCGGCACCGCCATCGACGAGCTGATCTACCACCACCTGCTCGACCTGCACGTCGCCCGTCGCGGCACCCGCCCCAACCGGGCAATGCTGATCAACCGGGGCCGCGCCGCCAAGGAACATCTGTCGGTGGCGCCCGCGGTCACCATCGACCACGTGGCGGGCCGCCCGCTCAAGCTCACCAGAGCCGACTTCGAAGTGCTCATCGGCGGGCTGCTGGCCGACGCCGCCGCCTATGTGGCCTCGGCCTTCGCCCGCTCGCCCAAGGCGCCCGAGGCGGTGGCGCTGGTCGGCGGCGGCGCCAACATCCCCGCGCTCGGGCAGATCCTCGGTCGCAAGCTCGCGATCCCCGTCATCACCGTCGACGACCCGGAGGCCGTGATCGCCAAGGGCGCCGCGCTGGTCGCCGACGCGGCCCAGCCGAGCCCGGCGCCGGTCGGCCAGGTGGGCACCGAATCCTCGGCGTACACCTTCACCAAGGTCGCGGGTGTGCTGGCGGGCGCGGTGGTGGTGGTCGGGCTGGTCATCGGCTACGGCGTGAAGACGCTCGGCCCCGCCGACAACGAAGTCTCCCCGGCCGGGACCACCAGCAGCGCAGGCCTTCCCAGCACGACCGCCGAACCGCCCGCGCCTGCGCCCGCCGAGCCGAACGCCACCCGTCCGCCCGCGAGCGCCACCGCCGCACCCGAGACGGCCCCGGCACCCACCGGTCCAGGACCGGAGGCCACCACGCCGGACGCGGTCGAGCCGCCGACCACCGAGGCCGCCGCGCCGACCACCCCGCCGATGCTGCGTCCCGACCCGAACCTGCCGCCGATCCCGTTCCCCGAACTGCTCGGGCCGCTGCTGGACGAGGAACCGCCGCAACAGCAGGCACAGCCCGGGCTGTCGCTGGAACCGCCGTCGACCACGACCACGCCGGGCACCAGCCAGTCCCCCGCGCGCACCCGGCTGCCGTTCCCACCCGCCGATTCCGGCTCCTCCAGACGCGACGAGGTCCTCGCGAACTGACCACCCGGCCGCGCGATCCGGCGCGGAGAGCTCCGGGGTGCGGAAACGACCGCGGCGGCGGTGTTCCCGTCGGCGTCTCAGGCGATCTGGCTGACCGAGACCGGCAGCCCGGGATCGCTGGCGACCGTCAGCGGCGACGGGGCCGCCCCGCCTGCGATCACGTGCGCGCCCAGCGCGGCGATCATCACCCCGTTGTCGGTGCACAGCCGCGGCTTGGGCACCCGCAGCGTGATTCCGGCGGCGGCGCAACGCTCTTCGGCCAGCGAGCGGATCCGGGAGTTGGCGGTGGCGCCGCCGCCGAGCACCAGCGTGTCCACGCCGACGTCCCGCGCCGCGCGCACCGCCTTCATGGTGAGCACGTCGGCCACCGCCTCCTGGAAGGAGGCGGCGATGTCGGGGATGGGCAGCCGGTCGGGGGTGATCCCGTCCCGCTGGGCGGCCTCGACGTAGCGGGCGACCGCGGTCTTCAGGCCGGAGAAGGAGAAGTCGTGGCGGGCGTCGCGCGGGCCGGTCATGCCGCGCGGGAAGGCGATGGCGTGCGGGTCGCCGTCGCGGGCCGCCGCGTCCAGCGCGGGGCCGCCGGGGAAGCCGAGACCGAGCAGGCGGGCGACCTTGTCGAAGGCCTCGCCCGCGGCGTCGTCGACGGTGCTGCCCAGTTCCACGATGGGCTCGGCCAGGTCGGTGACGTGCAGCAGATGGGTGTGGCCGCCGGAGACCAGCAACGCCACACACGGCGGCATCGGGCCGTGCTCGAGGGTGTCGACGGCCACGTGCCCGCCGAGGTGGTTGAGCGCGTAGAAGGGCACATCCCAGGCCGCGGCATAGGCCTTCGCCGCCGCGACACCGACCAGCAGCGCGCCCGCCAGGCCGGGACCGATGGTGACGGCCAGCGCGTCAGGGGCGACGATGCCCGCCGTGGACAGCGCGCGGCGCATGGCGGGCACCACGGCCTCCAGGTGGGCGCGCGAGGCGATCTCGGGCACCACGCCGCCGAAGCGGGCGTGCTGGTCGACGCTGGAGGCCACCTCGTCGGCGAGCAGCTCACAGGTGCCGTCCGGCTTCCACCGGACGATGCCGACGCCGGTCTCGTCGCAGGAGGATTCGATGCCCATCACGATCACGACAACACCTCGTCCGTCTGGCCCGCGCGCCATTCCCGCCCCTGCGCGGTCAGTTCCGGTCTGCGCATGGTGTAGGCGTCGGCGCCGCTGGGGTGGTAGTAGTTCTTGCGCAGCCCGATGATGTGGAACCCGTGCTTGGCGTAGAGCGCGATGGCGGGCGCGTTGTCGGTGCGCACCTCGAGGAAGACGGGGCCGCCACGCTTGGCCGCCTCGGCCAGCAGCGCGTTCAGCAGCCGGGTGCCGATGCCCGCGCCCTGGTGGTCGGGGTCGACGCCGATGGTGTGCACCTCGGCCTCGGGATGCTCCGGGTCGCCCAGCAGCGCGATGCCCGCGTAGCCGACCATGCGGCCGGTCCGATCGCGGGCGGTGATGTAGCGGTTGTGCGCGCCGGCGAGTTCGGATTGGAAGGCCACCGCCTGCCAGGGATCGTCCTCGGGAAAGAGCAGGTGCTCGAGTTCCACGCAACGCGCGATGTCGGCCTCGGTCATCGGCACGATGCTGATCTCGTCCGTGGTCACCGTCACGCCCCCGTCCGGTCGAGCGTGCGGTAGGCCTTCTCCACGGCGTCGGGCCTGCGCAGATACAGCGGGGTCAGCGGTTCGGGAGCGGCGCCCGCCAGCAGCGCGGCCGCGGCGACCCGGACCAGCCCGGCGGGCGAGGGCGTCTCGACCGGGATCACCGGCAGGTCGAAGTAGTCGACGTGCGAGGCCGATCCCGCCACCGCCTGCGCGCCCGCGGGATCGAGGTCGGCGGGCTTGACCACGCCGGGCCCGTCGACGCGGACCCCGTCGCGGTAACGGGCCCAGTACACCTCGCGCCTGCGCGCGTCGGTCACCACCAGCAGTTCCCCGGCGGCGGGCAGGTCGGCCGCGGCCGCCACGTCGGCGGCGACGGCGTCGAGGCTGCACACCCCGTGCACCGGCAGGCCGAGCGCGTCACCGAAGGCCGCCGCGGTGGCCATGCCCACCCGCAGCCCGGTGAACGGGCCAGGACCGACGCCGACCACGACCGCCTCGATATCGGTGCGCGAACGTTGCGCCTGCTCCAGGCATTGCAGGATCTGCGGGGTCAGCACCTCCGCGTGCGCGCGCGCGTCGACGGTGATCCGGGAGGCCAGTGTGTGTGGCCCGGCCGCGTCGAGGGAACCGTCCGCGGCCTGTCCCAGTTCCACCAGTCCCGCGGTGACGGCAGGGGTCGCGGTGTCGACGGCGAGTACAAGCATGATTGACCCCACGATACCGGGTGGTAGCTCGCGTCTTCGCGCAGCATCCGGCCGGGTGTGAAGGCCGGGGGGACGGAAAGGATTTCGGCGTCCCGGACGCCTCAGCCGACCCACTCCCAGGTGGCGGTGCGCACCTCGGAGTCCGGCTCCCTGCGCAGTTCCACCCGCAGGTGGCGCTCGGTCAGGTGCTCCACGACGCCGCGCCCCCACTCCACGACCACGACAGCTCCGCTCAGCTCGGTGTCCAGGTCGAGGGCGTCCAATTCGTCGAGATCGCCCGCGAGCCGGTAGGCGTCCACGTGCACCATCGGCACCGCCGGTCCGTCGGCGCGTTCGCCCGCCCGGTGCACCCTGGCGATGATGAAGGTCGGCGAACTGACCCGCCCCTGCACGCCGAGCCCGGCGGCGATGCCCCGGGTCAGCGCGGTCTTGCCCGCGCCGAGCGGCCCGTCGAGCACCACCAGATCGCCCGCCGAGAGTTGCGCGGCCAGTTCCCGGCCGAGCGCCTCGGTGTCGGCCACGGTCGGCAGCGTGCGCTCGTGCCGTTCGGTCACGCCCGCCTCCCTCTGTCCTCGCCGCCGGAAATCGCCGCCGGAAATCGCCCCGGTTGTCCTGGTTCGCCCGGTGTTCCCGGTCCGCTGCCGAACGATGAGCCTACCGGTGCCGTCTCAGCTGCCCAGCCGCAGGCGCATGTCCTCGTCGAAGATCCCCGCGCGCACCAGCAATCCGTCCAGCGCGTCGTTGACCTGGTCGGGATATTGCAGGTGCGGCATGTGCGCGGCGTCCCGGATGCGCACCAGTTCGCTACACGGCAGCGCCTCGGCCAGCACACGCGCGTGACCGAACGGGATGACCAGGTCGTTGCCGCCGCTGATCACCAACGTCGGTGTGCCGGCCAGAGCGGGCAGCGCGGCCGATTCGTCGTGCAGCCGAAGCGAATCGAGGAACTGCACGATGGTGTCGATCGGGGTGCGGTCGATCATGCGGGTGGTGAACCGCGACAACGCCGGGCTGACCTGACCGTGGAAGGAGGTCACGTGCAGCAGCGGCGTGATGACGTGCCGCGCGGTGGTGGGGGCCGCCCGCCCCCCGGCGGGGGCGGGGGGGGTGGGGGAACGGGAGCCCGCGCCGGCCGGCGTGGGGCCCAGCAGGGGGGG
>NZ_JARWRU010001332.1 GCF_029867845.1 Nocardia farcinica
AACCACTTTGGTCGTTCCCCAGACCACCGGGGCCACGGCGGTCACCGCGGTGCGCCCGGGGGTGCCGCGAATCGACTGTGTAACTGACGTTTTCATGTCCGTCAGTCTCGGTCGCGCACTATTGATGAGTCCAACACATTGTTGTCACGCGATCGATCTGGATTCACGATTGATCGCATGGAATTGCAGCAGATGCGCTACGTCGTCGCCGTCGCCGAGACGAACAGCTTCACCAGAGCCGCCGAACGCTGCCTGGTCGTCCAATCCGCGCTCAGCCACCAGATCGCGCGGCTGGAACGCGAACTCGGCGCCCGGTTGTTCGACCGCACCAGCCGCCGCGTCCGCCTCACCGCGGCGGGCGCGGCCTTCCTGCCCGTCGCCCGCCAGTGCCTCGCCGCGGCCGATCGCGCCGTCGCCGAGGTCGCCGCCGCGATCGGCGAGGTCCGCGGCCCGTTGCGGGTGGGCCTCATCCCCACCGTCGCCGCCGTCGACGTGCCGAGCGCCCTCGCCGAGTTCCGCCGCCGCCATCCCCGGGTCCGCATCGCCCTGCGCGTCGGCGGCAGCGACACCCTGACCCGTCAGGTGCGCGACGGCGACCTCGACATCGCCCTGCTCGGCCTCCCCGACTCCACTCCTCCGACCGGAGTCGCCGCCCGTGAACTCGCCAGGGACCGCCTGGTCGCCGTCGTCGCCCCCGACCACCCCCTGGCCACCGCATCAGCCGTCGACCTGCGCAGGCTCTGCGAGGAAGTCTTCGTCGACCTCCCCGAGGGCACCCCCGGCCGCAACCAGTCGGACCTGGCCTTCTCCGCCGCAGGACTGCACCGCGACGTCGCCTTCGAGGTCTCCACGGTCGACGCGCTCATGGCCCGCCTCGTCGCCAAGGGCCTCGGCATCGCCCTGCTCGCCTCCACCTACGCCCCGCAACTCCCCGGCCTCACCACCGTCGAGATCGCCGACGCGCCGACCCGCGTCGAGTGGGTCGTCTGGAGCGCGACCGGCAGCACCCCCGCCGCCAACGCCTTCCTCGACATCCTCGGCGCGGCCCGCTCGGACAGCCCCTCCCCGGCAACCGCGACCGAGACCGGCGGGGGCGACGTCCCGTAGGCAGGCACAGCCACAGCGGCTACGCCCGCGGACGGGGCGGAAAGATCGCCGACCGAACACTGGAAAAGATCTGCGGCCTTTTCGTCGACCGCTCCCGGGAGTGTGGTTGCGCGGATGCGGTCGCGGTGGCGAAGATCCACATCAGGAATCGCCCCAGCGAGTTGTTGTTCGAACGCGCCGGTTTCGAGCCGGTGTCGGTGCCGGTCAGGGACTACCAGAGCTTGGGTGTGCCATCTGGCCTGAGAGAGATGTGGCGGCCGGAGGCGGGGGACCCCACCAGTTTCCCGAATGATGTTGGCGCGCTGCGATTCGCACTCGCGGGGAACCACCGACGCATGACGCACGTCCGATAAGTTGAGAGTGCTGTCGAATCAGGGAGGGACATGCGCATCACCGCCACCGCCGCACGCACCGCCATCACCGGAGCCGCCATCATCGGCCTGGCCACCGGGTGCGGGCTCCTCGACTCGACCGGCAGCACGCCCGGCACACCGACCGCAACGGAAGCGGAGATGGACAACCTCCTCAACCCTTGCACCGACATCCGCGACGAATGGCTCATCGAACTCGGACTCGACCCCTCCACCGAGCGCGACATCGTCAACCCGGACAAGGTTTCGTCGTGGCGGATATGCGGGTGGGAGCCGTCCGTCTTCAGTTACCGAATGGACGTCCTGTCGAGCAGTCGCACCATTCAGGAAACGCGTAACAACCCAGACATCGAAGTATTCCGCGACGTGACCATCGGAGGTCGCGCAGGTCTGCTGACCACGAACAAGATCGAAGGCGCTCGGTCCTGCTATGTCAATCTGCCCGCCGAGCAGGGGATGTTCGCCATCTCAGTGGGCTGGTTCGATAACCGCCCGATGCAAGAGGCCTGCGAC
>NZ_JARWRU010001333.1 GCF_029867845.1 Nocardia farcinica
GGGCGGACGGGGCGGGCGCGGGCGTCGCCGCGGGCAGGGTCTCCGGCGAGCCCGCCGACCGCACCGGCAGCAGCCCGGCGACCGCCACCATCGTTCCGGCCGCGGCCAGGACGAGACCGATGTCGACCAGCAGCCTGCCGATCCGCCCGCGCGCCCCCGGCGGGCGGCTGCCGTGCCAGGCCGCGGCGTAGACGAAGGCCAGCACCGCCGCCACCAGCAGACACACTCCCGATCCGGCCAGCAGTTCGCGCACCGCGCCGCCCACCCCGCTTCCTTCGCCCCGTCGGCCCGCCGCGCCGGCCGTATCCGCGACGTGGATGCGGCGCTCCGGCGGGCCGGAATCAGACGGAAACTAACCCAGGGCCCGGGTCGTGGCAAACCCTGTCCCCTGGCAAGCCGTAGCGTGACGTCATGAGCGAGACGAGCACGACGGCGGAGACCGGGGGCGACGCCGGGGCGGCCGGTGCGCATCTGGTCGTGATCGGGGCGGACGCGACGGGAATGGCCGCGGCCTCCCAGGCCCGCCGCCACCTCGACGCCCGCGCCCTGCGGATCACCGTCTTCGAGGCGGGCGCCCACGCCTCCTATTCGGCGTGCGGCATCCCGTACTGGGTGGGCGGACTCGTGGACTCCCGCGAGGACCTCATCGCGCGCACCCCCGCCGAACACCGCGCCCGCGACATCGACCTGCGGCTGCACACGAGGGTGGTCGAGATCGATGTGCCGGGCAGACGCGTGCGCACCAGGGCGGGTGACACCGGCGCGGAGTCCTGGACCTGCTACGACAAGCTCGTCATCGCCACCGGCGCCCGCCCGATCCGCCCCGACCTGCCCGGCATCGACGCCGAGGGCGTGTACGGGGTGCAGACCCTCGACGACGGCGAGGCGCTGATCGCCGGTCTCGAGCGCACCGAGGGCAGGCGCGCGGTGGTCGTCGGCGCGGGCTACATCGGCGTGGAGATGGCCGAGGCGCTCGTCCAGCGCGGCTTCCTGGTGCGGGTGCTGCACCGGGGCGCCGCGCCCATGACCACTCTCGATCCCGACATGGGCGGCAAGGTGGCCGAGGCCATGCGCGGCATCGGCATCGAGGTCGTCTGCGGTGCCGAGGCGGTCGCGGTGCGCACCGGGCCCGGCCGCCGGGTGCGCCCGGGGGGGCCCCCCGACCGCGACGCGTTCCCCCCCGAGGTTGTGTGGGG
>NZ_JARWRU010001334.1 GCF_029867845.1 Nocardia farcinica
TCCCCCCCCCCCCCCCGGGGGGCGGGCCCGCCCCGGCCCCCGGCCGCGGCCGGCGGGGGGGGGCCCCGGGCCCCCCCCCACGTCGAGAGGGAGGGTGAGCAGGCGGTCACCGGACGGGCCCGAGTTCAGCTCGGCCATGGCCCGTGGATCGCGGGCGGTCGCGACGACCCGGTCGCCCGCGCCGAGCGCCGCCTCGGTGAAGGCGCGGCCGAGGCCGCGGTTGGCGCCGGTGATGAACCAGGTGCGGGTCATTGTCGTTCCTTTCCAACGAGACGCAGCGTCTCGTTTGTGTGGTCGAGCATGGCAGCACCGCGAGCGTGTGTCAAGACGGAACGTCTCGTCTCGTTTATGGGCTACAGTGAACCCATGTCCGAAACACCCAGTGCCGTCCGGCGCAGCGAACGCGCGCGGACGGCGATTCTCGCGGCCGCGGGCGAACTCATCGGTGAACTGCCCTACGCCAAGCTGACCGTGGAGGCCATCGCGGCCCGTGCGGGCGTCGGCAAACAGACCATCTACCGCTGGTGGCCGTCCAAAGGGGCGGTGGTCTTCGACGCCATGCTGGAACGCGACTCGGGCCCGGACGGTCTGTCTCTGCCCGACACCGGTGATCTGCGGGCCGATCTGCGGCCGCTGCTGCGCGGCTCGGTCGCCGCACTCACCGATCCCGTCTTCGAGGGCTTCCTGCGCGCGATGTACATCGAGATCCAGCAGGACGCCGTGCTGGCCGAGGCCTACCGCGAACGGCTGCTCTCACCGCAGCGTGCCGCGCTCGCCGACCGGCTGCGGGCCGGTGTGGCATCCGGCGAGCTGCGGCCGGATCTCGACCCCGAGCTCGGCGTGGACCTGCTGCTCGGCCCGATCCAGATGCGCTGGTCGCTGGGACTGGGCCTGCTCACCGAGGACTATGCCGACGCGGTGCTGGACGCGGCGCTGGACCACCTGCTGGCGCGGGGGGAATGATCAGCGGGCGCGCAGCGTCTCGGCCTGGCGCTGGACGGCGGCCGTCATGCCCTCGAACCCGCGGCGCAACTGTCCGCCGAGGGCGGCGGCGACCACCGGATGCAGCCAGCCGCCCAGTTCGAAGTGCGATTCGTAGCGGGTGCGGCGGTCGCTGACCGCGGTGACGGTGTGGCTGCGCCTGCTGTGCAGCGCGCCGAGCGGGACCGGCTTCATGGCGTAGCTGAACTCGCGGCCGGGGGTGTGGGTGCGCATGTACTCGCGCTGGCGCTTGGGTTTCGGGCCGCCGAGGTCGACAAGCATGTCGATCGGCGCCCCGGGGGTCAGGCTGCTCGCGCACTCGGTGACGAACGGATTCCACTCGCCGTAGCGGGGGAGGTCGGTGAGGACCTGCCAGACCACCTCGGCGGGGGCGTCGATGTAGACGGTGGTGTCGACGACGAAGGCCATGCCTGAAATTAGAACATGTTCTATCCGACGTCAACGGGAGAGGCCGCCGGGGACGCCGTCCGCGCGTGGTCCCGGGCGCAGTCACCGAGGGCGGTGCCCTGGTCGGTGCCGTAGCGGTGACCGTGCCCGGCCGGGGCGTCCAGCGCGCTGAGCAGGTCGACGGTGGTCTGGAGGAAGGACACGACCGGCAGCCAGCGCGGCAGCGGCGCGTCGTGGCGCACTCCGGTGAGATCGGGTGCGCGCCACAGCAGCGCGGGCGACCAGTGCACGACCGGGTCGGAGCTGTTGGCCAGCACCGTCGCGCCCGCGCGGTGCACCCGATTGCCGGGCGGGCCCGCCCACAGCACCGCACAGGTGCGCCGGTCCTGCGCGGCCGCGTCGGCGAAGACGCCGCTGCCGCCGAACGCGCCGAGGCTCTGCCCGTACACGAACAGCCGCGGCGGCGCGGCGGTGCCCGCGAGCCGGTCCTCGATCGCGGTGAACAGGGCCCGCGCCGACGCCACCGCCTGATCACGACCGCAGACGAGACTCACCCAGCTCGGCGTGTTGGCGTATTGCAGACCGACCACGGCCACGTCGTCACCGAAGCGCCGCGCGAACCCCGCCATCGCCCCGGCGTCGATCCACCCCGAGCCGGTCGGCACCGCGACCACGATGTTGCCGCGCGTGAACCCGCCGGACCGCTCCAGCTCCCGCACCGCCAGCGCCACCCGCCCGCGCAGATCGGGCGCGGAGTTCAACCCCACGTACACCCGCAGCGGACCGTCGTCCGCGCCCGCGACGAACCGCCGCCCCTGCGTGCCGAGGTCCGCCCAGGCGACCACCGATTCCGCGCTGCCGCTGTGCGGAGGCGGAACACGCGGCGCCACGGCGTCTTCGGGCGCCGCGTCGGCGGCGGCGTAGCCGGCCATCCGCCACTCCAGCGCCCCCGGCGCCAGCACGAACACCCCGAGCAACGCCGCCACCACGGCGCCGACGAGCGCGGGCCCCGGTCGCAGTGCCCGTACCGCCCGCCGCCCCAGCCGTCCCGCGAGCACGAGCGCACCCGCGATCACCGCGGCCCCCAGCCCGCATCGCACCCAGTACCACGGGTCGAGCGCCGCGACCCCCATGGCGGCCCGCAGTTCGTTCTGCCACCGTCCCGCCCGCCACGCCAGCACCGCCACCACCACGGCCGCGGCCCCGGCCGCCGCGCCCCGCCCGTCCCGCCGGGCTGTATCGAACCCACGCCCGCCGAACCCACGCCGGCCGAACCCACCCCGTCGCAGCGCCCATCCCATCGACGCCCCGAGCCCGAGCGCCACCGCGACCAGCAGCCCGGTGAGGATCGCCTGCGCACCGGCCGTCCGGGGCAGCAGACCCGGCGCGAGCGAGACCGCCGCACCCACGGCGATGCCGAGCGAGGTGCCGATGCGTGGCAGGCCGGGGCGGATCGCGCTCCCATAACGGCGTGTGGTCGCGGTGCTCACGACGCCACCTCCACGACGCGGCCCCGGACCGGCCCGATCACGGGCGAGCCGTACCCCTCGCGGCGGGAGTTCAGATCGACGACCACGCTCGCGACGGCGGCGACGGTGTGGCAGCGGGCCCGCGCCATCGTGGCGGTGCGGGTGGCGCAGGCCTCGTGCATGGCGCGGTCGAGGGCGGCGTCGATCGCGCGGCGGGCCCACGGGCCGAGTGGGCTGTCCTCGAGGTGGGCGTAGCGCAGTAGGTCGTAGCCGAGATCGTGGGCCTTGCACGGGGTCTCGAACTCGGCGGGCAGCGGGACGGGGGAAGAGCACTCGCCGCTCGGTTTGATCACCGTGCCGTCGACGGGCACGGGGGTGTAGCCGAAGGTGGCGGCGAAGTCGGCGGGCAGTGTGGCGGGGTCGAGCGCGCCCTCGGCCAGGGCGGTCACGGCCTGGGCGGCGCCGGGGTGCTCGGAGCGCGGGGCAGCGCTCGCGACGGGGACGACGACGGCGGTGAGGGCGGTGGCGCTCACCGCGACGGCGGCCAGCGCGGCTGGTGCGATGCGGTGTCCGCGGCGGCGGGCCGCGCGGTGATCGGCGGTGGCAGGCGAGTCGAGCATGGTCACCGACGTTAGGAACGGGCGGTACCGACGAGCGTCCCGCTGCGGAGCGGTCCCCGGCTCACCCGGCCGTGCCGGGCGGGCGGCGACCCCCTACCGCAGTAGGGGGGTCGATTTCGTCCTCCGGTACGACGGCACGCGGCGGCGCGGGTTCCTAGTGTGGTAGCCATGACTGTCCCCGCCCACACCGGCGCCCGCCCCCGGCTGCGTGATCGTCTGCGGTCGATCACCCCGGAGCGCGGCATCGATATCGCCACCGGTGTGATCGCGCTGGTGTTCTTCATCGTCGCCTGGTCCACCCTGCACCTGACGCACGTGGTCGCCCAGGGCGCACAACCGATGGTCGCCGCGTTCGCGGCGCTGCCGGTGCTGCTCGTGCGCGTCAATCCGGCTCTCGGCTGGGCGATCTCGGCGGGCTCGGCGCTGGTGATCGCGCTGGCGATCCCACACCAGCCGGGCAACGACATGCCGTTCCAGGTCGTGCACGTGCTGTCGCTCATCCTGCTGCTGTTCGCGGTCGGGCTGCTCGCGCCCGCCGCGCTGGTGCTGGTGTCCTGGGTGGCCACGGCGCTGCTGTTCGGCACCACCATGCCCGGAGAGGGCGAGGCGCTGGCCGACGCGGCATGGGGCTGGCCGATCGCGCTGGCCGCGGTGCTGCTGATCGCCTGGCTGGCCCGCAGGCTGGTGCTCTCGCGCAGGCAGCTCGTGCAGCAGGAGGAGTTCACCGAGCTGGAACGGGCCCGCCGCGCCATCCTCGAGGAGAAGGCCCGCATCGCCCGCGACCTGCACGACGTCGTCGCCCACCACATGTCGCTGGTGGTGGTGCAGGCCCAGACCGCCCCCTACCGAGTAGAGGGGGTGACACCGGCCGTGCGGGCGGAGTTCGACTCCATCTCCGTGACCGCCCGCGAGGCGCTCAACGAGATCAGGGGCATGCTCGGCGTGCTGCGCAGCGACGGGGTCGCGCCGGAACACTCCCCGCAACCGACCGCGCGCGAGGTGCTCGCCCTGTTCGAGGGCGCGCGGCGGGCGGGCGTGACGATCGACTGGACGGTCGAGGGTGAACTCGGCGCCGTCTCCGACATCTCGGGCCTTGCCCTCTACCGGATCGCGCAGGAGGCGCTGTCGAACGCCTCGAGGCACGCGCCGGGCGCCGCCGTGCGGGTCGAGCTGGACTGCCGGATCAGCATCGACCTGCGGGTGGTGAACGGGCCGTCCGCCACCGGCGCGGCCGGTCCGGGGAACGGCGGCCACGGCATCACCGGGATGCGGGCGAGGGCGCTGGCCGTCGGCGGTGTGCTCGACGCCGGGCCGACCGCCGAGGGCGGGTTCGAGGTGCGCGCCCGCCTGCCGCTCGCACCGGGGGAGACACAGGCCATCGACGCGGAGCCCGTCGCCGCGCCCGCCGACACGTCACGGTGACCCCGCCCCTGCCAGCGGGCGCGGGCCCGCGGGCGGTGGGCGCGGCGCTTAGGGCCGAGGGTGTGGAGGTGGGCATAAAGGTTATGATAGCCG
>NZ_JARWRU010001335.1 GCF_029867845.1 Nocardia farcinica
GCCGGGCCGTGGGGGCGGTCGTGGGGGCTGTCTTAGACTAACAGCCGTCGGGGCACCCCCACCTGGTGGGCGGCCAGGCCGACGCCGTGGGCGGCGTCCATCGTCTCGTACATGTCCGCGACCAGCCCGGCCAGCTCCTCCGGGGAACGGTCGACCGGTCGGGTCGGATTGTGCAGCACCGGGTCGCCGACGATCACGATGGGGAGGATTGCCATGACCGGGAAGCCTACCCGTCGCGCCCTGCCCGCCGACGCCGGACCGATGGCCCCGGAAAGGCGGACCTACCGGCCGGTAAGCAACACGCCGCGGTTTGGGCCGAAGCGCTCCGCCGCAGCGTGGTTCAATGAACCGCGACGGACGAGCACCCCCTTTTTCGTCTGGAGATCACTCGGCGAGGGAGCGAGATGGACGGCGCAGCAGCTCGGAATCCAACGGACGACACCGCCCCCGCGAACGGCGAGACCACCCCCGCGAACGACACCGCAGGCAGCACGGACGACACCGCCGCCGATGCCGGCCCCAGCGGCCTGTCCCGGCGCGAGCTGGACATCCTCGCCTTCGAACGGCAGTGGTGGAAGTACGCCGGAGCCAAGGAAGAGGCCATCCGCGAACTGTTCGGCATGTCACCCACCCGCTACTACCAGGTGCTCAACGCCGTCGTGGACAAGCAGGAGGCGCTGGCCGCCGATCCCATGCTGGTCAAGCGGCTGCGCAGGCTGCGAGCGAGCAGGCAGAAGGCAAGGGCCGCGCGGCGTCTGGGTTTCCAGGTCTGACCGACATGTGTGCGAGAATCGCGCGTTTCGCGGCCCCGATGCGGGCGCGCGGCGGGTGTGAGCGACTAGGGTCGGCACGGTGAGCTACCCCAATCCCACCTCCGGCGGGCCGCCGTTGCGCGCGCTGGCGATGGTGTTGATCGCGCTGGCCATCGTGTTCGCCGGCCTGGGCGCGATGTCGATGTCGAGCGCGGATTCCGACGGCGAGGACTCCGCGGCGCAGGCGACCACCACGGCGGCCGCCGCACCGGCGACGACCACCACCGCGGCCGCGACCCCAGGGGCCGTCGAGAACACCGCCCCCGAGACGACCACCGAGCCCGCCCCCGAGACGTCCGCCACGATCGAGCCGCCGCAGACCCCGCTGGCCGCCCCGCCCTCGCTCGACCGTTCGGTGCCGGTGCAGGTGCTCAACAACAGCCTGGTCGCGGGCCTGGCCGGGCGCACCGCCGACCAGCTCGCCGCGAACGGCTGGACCAATGTGCGGGCCGACAACTACGCGGCCGAGACCATTCCGCAGACCACCGTCTACTACGGAGACTCGGCGGCGGAGAAGGCGGCGGCGGAGGCCATCGCGGCCGAACTCGGCGCGGTCACCGCACCCAAGCCCGCGGGCTTCGGCGGCGGCGCCACCGGCGTGGTGGTGATCCTGACCGGGAACTGATCTCCCGGCGCGGACGAGACCCTGCCCGGTCGCGCGGCGCACGGCCCCGCAGCCGGGCGGCACGGCGGGCGTGGCATCATCGTTCCCGGTAAGAAACGTGTCCACCCAGCTTTACTCGTAAACTCGGTACTCGTAAAGGAGTTCCCCGATGGCCTCGTCCTCAACTCGTCGCCCGTCCTGGCGGACTGTGACCCCGGCGCTTGCGGTCGCGGTCCTCGGCCTGGCCGCCTGCAGCAACAGCCAGGAATCCAGCGACGTCAAGGGCACGACGCCTCCGGTGTGGACCGGCTCGCCCGCCCCGGCGGCCACCGAGACCGAGCACGGCGGTCACGGCGACGACGCGGGCTCGCACGCCGCGGGCGCGACCGCCGAGCTGAAGGACGCCTCCGGCGCCTCGGTGGGCACCGCCACCTTCACCGAGGAGGGCGGCCACCTCGTGGTCACCGTGGAGGCCACCGGCCTGCAGCCCGGCTTCCACGGCCTGCACCTGCACCAGGAGGGCAAGTGCGAGCCCAACTCCACCGCCCCCAGCGGCGGCCCGGCGGGCAACTTCCTCTCCGCGGGCGGCCATCTGCAGGTCGGCGGCAACCAGGGCCACCCGGCCAGCGGCGACCTGACCTCGCTGCAGGTGCGCTCGGACGGCACCGCGAAGCTGGTCACCACCACCAGTTCGGTCACCCTCGACGACATCGAGGGCAAGGCCCTGATCATCCACGAGGGCGCCGACAACTTCGGTAACATTCCTGATCGTTACCAGCGTGAGGGTGGCGCCGGTCCTGACGCCACCACGCTGGCGACCGGCGACGCGGGCGGTAGGGTCGCCTGCGGCGTCGTCCAGTAGCCGGACGGGGGATCGTGATGGCCGGGGAAATCCAGAACATCGAGTTCGGGGGATCGCCCCGGCCGACCATCGGGATCGAGTGGGAAATCGCGCTGGTCGACAAGGTCACCAGGGATCTGTCCAACACCGCCGCGGCGGTCTTCGACGCGGTCGGTGAGCCCAAGGCCTGGGACGGCACCCCGCAGGTCTCCAAGGAACTGCTGCGCAACACCGTCGAGCTGGTCACCGGCGTGCACGAGACGGTCGGCGGCGCGGTCGAGGACCTGAGCGGCACGATGGACAAGGTGAGCCGGGCGGCCGATCCGCTCGGCGTCGACCTGTTCTGCGCGGGCACCCATCCCTTCGCCCAGTGGTCCACCCAGCAGCTCACCCGCTCGGCGCACTACGACGAGCTCATCGAGCGCACCCAGTGGTGGGGCAGGCAGATGATGATCTGGGGCGTGCACGTGCACGTCGGGGTCTCGCACCGGGAGAAGGTCTTCCCGATCCTGAACGCGCTGCTGACCACCTACCCGCACCTGCTCGCGCTGTCGGCCTCCTCGCCCATGTGGGCCGGGTCCGACACCGGCTACGCCAGCAATCGCACGCTGATGTTCCAGCAGCTGCCCACCGCCGGCCTGCCCTTCCAGTTCGAGAACTGGCGCCAGTTCGAAAGTTTCGTGCACGACGAGATCAAGACCGGTGTGTTCGAACATCTCGGCGGCCTGCACTGGGACATCCGGCCCGCGCCCAAGTGGGGCACCATCGAGGTCCGCATCTGCGACGGCGTGCCATCGCGCGCCGAGCTGGCCGCCCTGGCCGCGCTGATCCACTGCCTGGTGGTCGACCTGGACGCGCGCGTGGAACGGGGCGAGGATCTGATCGTGCTGCCGCCGTGGCACGTGCAGGAGAACAAGTGGCGCGCGGCGCGCTACGGCCTGGACGCCATCGTCATCACCGACGCCGACAGCAACGAGCGGCTGGTCACCGACGACCTGATGGACCTGCTCAACCGGCTGGAGCCGACCGCGGCCAGGCTCGGCTGCGCCGACGAACTGGCGGCGGTGGCCGAGATCCCGAAGCGCGGCGCCTCGTATCAGCGGCAGCGCCGGGTGGCCGCGCAGGCGCAGGGCGATCTGGTGGCGGTCGTCGACGCGCTGGTCAAGGAACTCGCGCAGTAGCCACACCCGGGCGAGGGCCGCGGGCGCGCGTCGGTCGGCCCGGGTCGTGGTCAGTTGTTCAGTCGCCGGTCCAAGCGCCGTTCACGGCCCGTTTACTATTGTCGGCGTGTTGGTCGATCCGAATTCCACAGCGGAGCGCGCGTCGCGGCCGGTGCTGTCGCCGCGCCCCGGAATCCGGGTCCTGCTCGCCGGTGTGCCACTGTTGCTCATCGCGTTGCAGGTGGTGGCGCTGGCCAACGGTTTCGAGGGGCCGCTGGAGAGCCTGTGGAAGGACTACGCGGGCACCCCGAAGTCGATGTCGGTGCCGTGGGCCGGGCTGCTGCTCGCCCTGGTCGGCATCTCCGTGCGGCGCAGGCTGATCGCGCTGGGCGCGGCGGTGGCCATCGACGCGGTGGCCGCTGGCCTGCGCCTGGCCTTCGACGGGCCGTTCGCCGTCGGCAACGGGCCGACCCTGGTGCTCACCGCGCTGGCGCTGACCGCCTGGCTGCGCTGGCGCGGGGTGGAACAGCGCAACGCCCTGCACGCGGCCGCCCTCGGCGCGCTGCTGATCCTGGCCACCAAGGTCGGCGACGTCTGGCTGAGCCTGACGGTGATCGCCGCGCCTGAGGTGCTCGACGAGTACGTGATGCTGGCCGACCACGCGCTCGGCGACCCGTCCTGGGTGATGGGCCGGGTGCTGGACACGCTCGGGCCCGCGGTGTACGCGGTGCTGCACTGGGTCTACATCGAGCTGCCGGTGGCGGCGATCGTGGTGGCGGCCTGGCAGCTGCGCCGGGTGGTCGGCTCCGGGCGCTGGCCCGGCCACTACCTGGTTCGCACCTTCCTCGTGCTCGGCCTGATCGGGCCGCTGATCTACATCGTCTTCCCGGTTGTCGGGCCGATGTTCGCCTTCGGCCCGGACGGGCACGGACTCCAGATCGGCAACTACTGGCCGGAGATCGTGCCGCCGATCGACCGCAATCCCGCCGGCCTACCCTTCGACGAGGCCACCCCGCGCAACTGCATGCCGTCCATGCACACCGCGTGGGCGCTGGCGGTGTTCCTGCACAGCCGCCGCGACCACGACGGCTCGCTGGCCCCGCGCTGGCTGCGCTGGGGCGGCACCTTCTGGCTGGTGTGCACACTGGCCGCCACCCTCGGCTTCGGCTACCACTACGGCGTCGACCTGGTGGCGGGCGCGGTGCTGTGCCTGACCGTCGACTCGGCGCTGCGCGATCCCGAGCGCGGCTGGGCGGCGTTCCGGGTGCGGCTGGTCGCGGGCGGTGCGGTGCTGTTCGCCGCGCTGTTGCTGTCCTACCGCTACCTGGCGGTGCCGATGGCCGACCATCCGGTGCTCGCGGGTGGTCTGGTGCTGGCGCTGACATCGGCGATGGTCGCGGCCTACCACGCCACCTTCTTCGCCCGGCGGCAGCACGAGGATCTCGTGACCGGGGAGTCGGCCGCCGCCTCGCGCTGAGCCGGGCGATCCGCGAGCCGGGCTCGGCGCTCCCGCAGCGGTGGTCCGCCGAAGGGGTGAGTTCAGCGGTCGGGGCCGTCGAGGGCGTTGCCGAGTTCGTTGACGCGCAGCAGGCCGTCGCGGTGCCGCTGCTCGCGGTAGGCGGTGCGGCCGAGCAGGTGCGCGATCACCGGGGCGGTCAGCAGGGTGAACATGCCGACCAGAGCCAGCAGCCAGATGTTGCCCCGGCCGTAGAGGTTGACGGCGGCGCCGGTGATCACCATGACCAGGCCGACGATCTGCGGCTTGGTGGCCGCGTGCATGCGGGTCAGCGAGTCGGGGAAGCGGACGATGGCGATCGCGGCGGTGAACGACAGGAACGACCCGCCGAGGATGAGCACCGCGGCCACCACGTCGCGGATGGTCTGGATCATCGGTCGTCCCTCACGCGGAAGCGGGTCACGGCGGCCGAGCCGAGGAAGCCGACCAGTGCCAGCGCGATGATCCCCGGCAGCACGAAGGTCTTGCCGGTGTAGGCGGCCCACACCGTCAGGCCGGAGGCGAAGATCGCGGTGAGCGAGTCCATGCCGACCATGCGGTCCAGCGTGCTCGGTCCGGCGAGAATGCGATAGCTGGTGATCACGGCCGCGGCCGACAGGAGCACGGCCGCGACGGTCATGACGACGGTCAAATGCTCACCTCCTCGATACCTGGTGCTGGATGGGCGGGTCTACTTCTTGGCGCGCAGCGGGTGCTTGGGGACCGGCCGCTCGAAGGCGGTGATCAGCAGCCGTTCCAGCGTGCGGGTCTGCCGGTAGAACTTCTCCACGGCCTTCTCGCTGCCGACGTCGAGCACGTGCACGTAGACCAGGCAGCGGTGGCGGTCGATCTCGAGCACCATGGTGCCGGGGATGAGGTTCAGCAGGTCGGTGGTCAGCACGAGCACCAGGTCCGAGCGGGTGCTCAGGCCGACGCGCAGCACGCCGGACACCGGCGGCGGGCCGGGACGCACCGCGAACCAGGCGATCTGCATGCTCGACTCGATGGCGTAGGCGATGCCGATCACGCTGGCCTGCACGATCGCCCACGGGGCGAAGCGGCCCTTGACCGGCATCTTCGGCAGCGGCAGCGCGATCATGATGATCGTGCCGATGGCGAGTCCGGCCAGCACGTTGGCCGCGCTCATGTTGCCCCACAGCGCGGTGTAGACC
>NZ_JARWRU010001336.1 GCF_029867845.1 Nocardia farcinica
TGGCGGGGCCGTGTTCACGCCGCGGGGCGCGGGGCCCCTCCCCCCGCCGGGGCCCCCCCCCCCTGTTCTTTTTTACACCCGGCCGCCCCCCCCGCCGGGGGGGGGGGGGGCCCGAATCCGCCCGCGGGCGAACCGATCTCAGCTCAGGGCCTGCTCCAGGTCCCCGAGCAGGTCTTCGACGTCCTCGAGGCCGACGGAGATGCGCACCACGCCATCGCTCAGGCCGATGCCCGCGCGCCCCTCCGGCCCCATGGCGCGGTGGGTTGTGGTGGCCGGGTGGGTGATCAGCGTCTTGGCATCGCCCAGGTTGTTGGAGATGTCGACGACGCGCAGCCGGTTGAGCACCTCGAAGGCGCGCTTCTTGCCCTCGCCCTCGGCGGCGGCCAGCTCGAAGGTGACCACGGTGCCGCCGCCCGCCATCTGCGCGCGGGCCAGCTCGTACTGCGGATGCGATTCCAGGAACGGGTATTTCACCCAGGACACCGCGTCGTTGTCTTCCAGGAAGCGGGCGATCCGCAATGCCGACTCGGTGGAGTGCCGCACGCGCAGCGGCATGGTCTCCAGGCCCTTGAGCAGGGTCCAGGCGTTGAACGGGCTCAGCGCCGGACCGGTGTGGCGCATGAGGTTCTTGACCGGGCCGTCGATGTATTCCTCGCTGCCCAGGATGGCGCCGCCGAGCACCCGGCCCTGGCCGTCGATGTGCTTGGTGCCGGAGTAGACGATGACATCGGCGCCGAGCTCGAAGCCCTTCTGCAGCAGCGGGGTGGCGAAGACGTTGTCCAGCACCACCTTCGCGCCCGCGGCGTGGGCGAGCTCGGTGACCTTGCGCACATCGACGAGGGTCTGCATGGGGTTGGCCGGGGTCTCGAAGAACACGGCCGTGGTCGGCACCGACAGCGCCCGCTCCCACTGGTCGAGGTCCTCGCCGTCGACGAAGACGGTCTCCACGCCCCAGCGCGGCAGGATCTCGTTGCACACCACGAAGCAGGAGCCGAACAGGCTGCGCGCGGCCACCAGCCGGTCGCCTGCCTTCAACAGCGCGCCGAGGGCGGTGAACACCGCGGACATGCCGCTGGCGGTGGCGAAGGCGGCCTCGGCGCCGTCCATCAGGCGGATGCGTTCCTCGAACATGGCCACGGTGGGGTTGCCGTAGCGGGAGTAGACGAAGTGCTCGACCTCGCCGGTGAACGCGGCCTCGGCGGCCTCGGCGCTCTCGTAGACGAAACCGGAGGTCAGATACAGCGCCTCGGCGGTCTCCTCGAAGCCGGAGCGGCGCAGCCCGCCGCGCACCCCGAGGGTGGCGGGGCCGACGCCGTCGGGCAGCGGCTTGTCGAACGCGCCTCCGGTGATCACGACTGCCTCCAGGGCAGGCCCTCGGCCCGCCAGCCCGCGCCGCCGCGGTGGCCGTCGGCGTCGAGGGGGCCCTCGAAGCCGTCGATGACGTTGTAGGCGGGGGTGATTCCCAGATCGGTGGCCACGCCCGCGGCGTGGGCAGAGCGCTGCCCGGAGCGACACAGGAAGATGGCGGGGGCTTCCGGGTCGCGCCCGGCCAGCGCCTTGCTCAACTGCTCGGCGAAGCGCGGGTTGGGCGAGCCCGTGCCGTCGACCCACTCGATCAGCACGGTCGGCCGGTCGATGGAGCCGGTGTCGGGCACACCGACGAAGCGCCACTCGGCTTCGGTGCGCACGTCGATCAGGACAGCCCCGGGATTGTCACGCAACAGTTCCCAGGCCTGTGACGGGGTGATGTCCCCGGCATAACTCATTCCAACCTCCTGTGAATCCGCACTTGCCGCACCGTCGTCGGCACGGCCGGGTCGTCACCCGGAGCACCCCGCCGCGGAGGAGGGTTGCCGACCAGCGAGCCGGGGCTTCGCGCTGGCACTCATGACCTCGGTTCTGAGATTGCACGCCCCGAAGTAACGCTGTCAACCGATTCACGCACTGCAGATCAGCCAGCCGCGCTCACCGCGGACCAGCAGCCAGGTGCCGGTCCGGTCGACCCCG
The DNA here is from genome assembly GCF_029867845.1 of Nocardia farcinica. Taxonomy (GTDB): domain Bacteria; phylum Actinomycetota; class Actinomycetes; order Mycobacteriales; family Mycobacteriaceae; genus Nocardia; species Nocardia farcinica_A. The sequence continues at coordinate 2,008 of NZ_JARWRU010001336.1, forward strand.
TCGACCGAGGTGGTGACGGTGGCCTTGGCGCGGTCGCCGTTGACGGTGTGATCGGTGACCGACTTCAGTTCGATTGTCTTGCCGGAATCTTGCGGCGCGGGCAGCGGGAAGCGTGCGGCGTCGAAGTCCGCGCAGGCGGTGCCGGGCGGCGGGATCTCGCCGGTTTCGTCGACGCCCGCGACGAAGTTCTGCACGGCCGCGCTGATCCGGTCGGCCTCTGTGACATTTTTCTCAGCGGGCGCGAAGATCACGCCGAGCACGATCCCGGCCAGCACCAGTGCCGCGACCACGGCGGCGGCGATGAACGGCGTCATCGACCGCTCGTCGGTCTGGTCGATCGGGATGACGGGCTCGTCCGATGCTGACGGTTCGCTGTCGGTCATGCGATCGATGATCCCCGGTGAGCGGGGTCGCACCGGCAGCGGCCCCCGAGCGGGCGGTTTGCCGGGCGGGCGCGGACGGGTAGCGTGGAGGTCGCGGGGACCCACGCGCGGGGCGCGTGGCGACCACCCCGATAGAATGGCCGATCACGGCCCCGCGAGGAGCCGCCGTGACCTGGATTCTCCGAGGCGAGCGGCCGACGTTCACACCGGCGTGGTGACCGGATCGAAGCGTCGACTTAGCCTGGGCTAAGTACATGGGGTACATGGGCCTAAGCTGAGAACAAACTCCAGTTTCAGTTTTCGACCGATAAGGGTGCGCGTAAGAGATGACCGAACAGAGTGCAGCGCCGACCGACGGCGCCCGCCCGCTCCGCATCGCGATCGTGGGCGCCGGGCCGGCCGGAATCTACGCCGCCGACGCGCTGATGAAGTCCGATGCGGACGTCAGCATCGACCTCTACGAGCGCATGCCGGCGCCGTTCGGGCTGATCCGCTACGGCGTGGCCCCCGACCATCCGCGCATCAAGGGCATCATCACCGCCCTGCACAAGGTGCTCGACAAGGAACAGGTGCGCCTGCTCGGCAACATCGACTACGGCACCGACATCACCCTCGACGACCTGCGTCGCTTCTACGACGCGGTGATCTTCTCCACCGGCGCGAACGCCGACCGGGCGCTGAACATCCCCGGCATCGACCTGGACGGTTCGTTCGGCGCGGCCGACTTCGTCTCCTGGTACGACGGGCACCCGGACGTGCCGCGCACCTGGCCGCTGGACGCGGAGAAGGTCGCGGTCCTCGGCGTCGGCAACGTGGCGCTCGACGTGGCGCGGGTGCTGGCCAAGACCGGTGACGAGCTGCTGCCCACCGAGATCCCGCCGAACGTCTACGCGGGCCTGAAGGCCAACAAGGCCGTCGAGGTGCACGTCTTCGGCCGCCGCGGCCCCGCCCAGGCCAAGTTCACCCCGCTGGAGCTGCGCGAGCTCGACCACTCGCCGAACATCGAGGTCATCGTCGACCCCGAGGACATCGACTACGACGAGGGCTCGGAGGCCGCGCGCCGCCACTCCAAGCAGGTCGACATGGTCGCCAACACCCTCGAGCAGTGGGCCATCCGCGACCAGGGCGACCGCCCGCACAAGCTGTTCCTGCACTTCTTCGAGTCCCCGGCCGAGGTGCTCGGCGACGAGAACGGCAAGGTTGTCGGCCTGCGCACCGAGCGGACCCAGCTCGACGGCACCGGCAATGTCAAGGGCACCGGCGTGTTCAAGGACTGGGACGTGCAGGCGGTCTACCGGGCCGTCGGCTACCTGTCGCAGAACATCAGCGAGCTGCCCTTCGACGACCAGGCGGGCACCGTGCCGAACGAGGCCGGTCGTGTGCTGGCCGACGAGAACGCCGACGGCGCCGCCCGCTACCTGCCCGCCACCTACGTGACCGGCTGGATCAAGCGCGGCCCGGTCGGCCTGATCGGCCACACCAAGGGCGACGCCAACGAGACCATCGCCTGCCTGCTGGACGACGCGCCGTCGTTCACCCCGGCGCGGGAGCCCGATCCGCAGGCGGTGATCGACTTCCTCGAGGCCAAGGGCCTGCCCTACACCACCTGGGCGGGCTGGTACCGCCTGGACGCCCACGAGCGGGCGCTGGGCGAGCCGGAGGGCCGTGAGCGGGTCAAGGTCGTCGAGCGCGAGGACATGCTGCGCGCGAGCGAGCCGCACAAGGTCTAGTTCGGCACGAGGGCAAATTCCGTCGACCGGAAGAGGGGGGGGGGGGGGGGCCCGCGTAGCCCGGGCGGCGCCCCGGGGGTGCCGGGGGGGG
>NZ_JARWRU010001337.1 GCF_029867845.1 Nocardia farcinica
GGGCGCCCTCCCCCCCGGCGGCCGGGCCCCGCGGGGGGGCCGGGGGGGGGGGGGGGGCCGGGGCCCCCCCCCCCCCGGCGGGTAGGTAGCGGTCGATCGGCGCGTGCAATTCCAGCACGCCGCGATCGATCGCCATGCCCGCCAGCAGCGAGACCACACTCTTGGTGGAACTCCACACATTCCACGGCACGCGCCCGGTCTCGGCATTGTTCGGGCCCTCGCCCACCAGGCAGTTGTTGCGGTAGACCTGCACATTGAACCTGTTGCGCCCGGCGGCGAAGCGCAGCGCCTCCGCCAGCGCCCCGGCGTCGAGTCCGACCTCCTCGGGCGTGGCCCGCTGCGGGGTCCGCCCCGAGTCGACGGTGCAGGTCGTCCGCGGTTGCGCCTGTGCCACAGGCGATACCGTCCCGGAGACCGTCAGCGTCCCCGCCACCACGACCAGCGAAGCCACCGCTGCCGGCAATCTGCGCACCATGGGTCGGGAGGCTACCGGCACGTGGCCCCGGTCGCCCGCCGTTCTCACCGCGGACCGTGCAGGTCACACCGGACGCGCGTCGCCCGCTGTCCGGTCGGGCTGCTGTCACCGCTGTCGGCGAAACGCGTACCAGCCCGCCCCCACGGCCATCACCGCCGCACCGGCCAGCACCGACGACAGCGGCAGCGCCGAGGCCACCACCGCACACCCACCGGCCCCCAGCACCGGAATCCAGCGCGCGGGACGCCCTTCCGCCACGCTCAGCGTTCCCGCCGACACATTGGCGACCAGGTAGTAGGCCAGCACGGTGAACGAGGAGAACCCGATCGCCGCCCGCAGATCCACCAGCAGCACCGCCCCCGCCACCACCGCGCACACCGCCAGCTCGGCCCGATGCGGCACCCCGAAGCGCGGATGCACCGCCGACAGCGCCGAGGGCAGATGGGCATCGCGCGCCATGGCCAGCGTGGTGCGCGAGACGCCGAGCAGCAGCCCGAGCAGCGAACTGCCCGCCGCCACCACGGCCCCGGCCCGCACCAGCGGCGCCAGCTCCGGCGCGCCTGCCGCGCTCACCACCCGCGCCAGCGGGTCGGCCGCCGCGGCCAGTCCCGCCGAACCGAGCGTCAGCAGCGCCGCCACCGCCACCAGCGTGTACGCCGCGAGGGCGACCGCGAGTGAGATCAGCACCGCGCGCGGGATGGTCCGTTCCGGGGCGCGTACCTCCTCGCCGAGGGTGGCGATCCTGGCGTACCCGGCGAAGGCGAAGAACAGCAGTCCGGCCGCCTCCAGCACCCCGTACGGCCCGATCCGCGCGGTCACCCCGGCCGCGTCGGCGTGCGAGCCCGCGAAACCGGTCGCCGCCACCACCGCGAGCACCAGCAGGGTCAGCCCCACCAGCACCCGCGTGGCCAGCGCGGATTTGTGCACCCCGGTGTAGTTCAGCACGGTGATGGCCGCGACCGTCGCGACGGCGACCGGCCGCGCGTGCTCGGGCCAGGCGTAGTGCCCGACGGTCAGCGCCATCGCCGCGCAGGATGCGGTCTTACCGACCACGAACCCCCACCCGGCCAGGTACCCCCAGAACGGTCCGAGCCGCTCCCGCCCGTACACATACGCCCCGCCCGACACCGGATAGCGGGCCGCGAGCCTGGCCGTCGAGGTGGCGTTGCAGTAGGCGAGCAGCGCGGCGATCCCCAGCGCGAGCAGCAGCCACGGTCCCGCCGCGCCCGCCGCCGGGGCCAGAGCGGCGAAGACGCCCGCGCCGAGCATGGAACCGAGCCCGATGATCACCGAATCGCCGAGGCCCAGCCTGCGGTGCAAAGCCTCGCCCGAGCCGGATGCCGAAGTCATACCCGCATCCTCGTCCCCCCGGGTGAGCACGGCACGTACGGAGGGTGTCCGGGAAATGCGAAGCGCCGCCAGTTCCGGGGGGTAGGACTGGCGGCGCCGCGGTGTCGACGCCCCACAAGCGCCTCTCGGCGAGTGGTCGCACGCAGCGACAGAAGGGGTGAGGCCCGGGGCTGTCCGGGCGCCGACAGCTGCTACAACCGGCCGCCCCCGCGAGGCATTCCACCTGCTGTCGTGGCCTATATCACCCCGCGATATGCCCCACCTTTACTTGATCGACTCCAATTGTTTGCCGAACCATGGAGTCATGCACACCGACACCGTCGAACCCCGGGAATGGCTGCGCGCCGCCGGCCTGCGCGTCACCGCTCCGCGGATCGCGGTATTGGAGGCCGTCGTGGCCCGCCCGCATTCCGATGCCGACACCATCGCCGCCGACGTGCGCGCGGCCATCGGGTCGGTGTCCACCCAGGGCATCTACGACGTGCTGCACGCCTGCGTCGGCGCGGGCCTGCTGCGCCGCATCGAGCCCGCGGGCTCGCCCGCGCTGTTCGAGGCCCGCATCGGCGACAACCATCATCACCTGGTCTGCCGGAACTGCAATGCCGTCGCCGACGTGGACTGCGCGGTCGGCCCAGCGCCCTGCCTCGACCCCTCCGAGACCCACGGCTATGCCATCGACGAGGCCGAGGTCGTGTTCTGGGGACTGTGCCCACAGTGCCGGGCCGCGCAGAACTGACGATCGAGAACCGGATACTTCCCGGCCGACGGCCGGAACCCCACGACGGGGGGGGGGGG
>NZ_JARWRU010001338.1 GCF_029867845.1 Nocardia farcinica
CGGCTACGTAGTCACCCCCGCCCTCGACGCGGCGGGGGTGGCTACGGCTGCGCCGCGAATCGGTTGCACAGCGTTTGCCCCGATTCACGCGGCCCCACGTCGATACCCGCTGCACATCACCGCAGGCGGGCCGCCCTCCGATACCTTCGCGTCCGGCGTGTCCTGTGGATCACCGGTGGATGAAGACGAAAACCGACCGCCCGTACTGTGATCTGGTTCATATCGAACACCCGTTCCGTTCACCTGACACGCCCGGTTGTTCACCTGAGGCGACACGCCGCAAAAATATCTATCCACACCTGTATAGATGCAGAAACAAGCATCTATCAGCAGCTTCGACGTGCCTGAGGGTGGTTTTCCCCAAGTTGTCCACAGGGGGTGCACATCCCCTGGGTAAACAGTCCACAAGTTATCCACAGGTCTGTCCACAGCTGTATTTGGCGTCGGCGTGTCGGGTGGTTAGTGTCCACACATCGTCCCCAACGGAATCCCGATCGGACGCCGTCGACCGCCCCTGTGCGCCGGGGTTGCTGAGCCGCCACGCGACCCGGGTGCCGCAAGAGCGCGAAACTGTCGGTGCCGGAGAGTAGAACACAGTCATCCACAGGCGGCGGACCCGATCGTGGATCTGGCCTGATCGTCGAGGAGAGAGGACGTCGAGCAGGTGACGACCACCGATGACCGCGGGCACCGTGGCGATTTCCCGCCCGAGCCCCCCGGCGAGGACTTCGGCCGTCAGCCGCCCCACGACCTGGCCGCAGAACAGTCCGTGCTCGGCGGCATGCTGCTCAGCAAGGACGCCATCGCCGACGTGGTCGAGGTGCTGCGCCCCGGCGACTTCTACCGCCCCGCGCACCAGGCCGTCTACGACACCATCCTCGACCTCTACGGCCGCGGCGAGCCCGCCGACCCGGTCACCGTCGCTGCCGGCCTGGAACGCCGCGGCGAGCTCAAGCGCATCGGCGGCGCCCCCTACCTGGTCACCCTGACCCAGACCGTCCCCACCGCGGCCAACGCCGGCTACTACGCCGAGATCGTCGCCGAGAAGGCCATCCTGCGCCGCCTGGTCGAGGCGGGCACCCGCATCGTCCAGTACGGCTACGCCGGCGCCGACGGCCAGGACATCGCCGAGGTCGTCGACCGCGCCCAGGCCGAGGTCTACGAGGTCACCGAACGCCGCACCAGCGAGGATTTCCTCCCCCTCGAAGACCTCCTCCAGCCCACGATGGACGAGATCGACTCCATCGCCTCCCGCGGCGGCATCTCCCTCGGTGTCCCCACGGGATTCACCGAATTGGACGAGATCACCAATGGTCTGCACCCCGGACAGATGATCATCGTCGCCGCCCGCCCCGGCGTCGGCAAGGCCCTGGCGTTGGACACACCGCTGCCCACTCCCACGGGATGGACCACGATGGGTGAGGTGTCCGTCGGGGACGACCTGCTGGGCGCAGACGGCAGGCCCACCCGCGTTGTCGCCGCCACAGAAGTGCTCGTCGACCGGCCTTGCTACGAGGTCGAGTTCTCGGACGGCACGGTGCTCGTCGCGGACGAACACCACCAGTGGCTGACGGATACGCGAGCCTCCCGCCGATCCCCTCGCATACCTGCCGCGATCAGGACGACGGGGGAGATCGCCGCCACCCTTCGGTGCGATACCGCGGATCGACGCCTCGAGCACTCCGTCACCAACACCGAAGCACTGCAACTACCCGAGCAGGAACTGCTTGTTCCTCCTTATACGCTCGGCGCCTGGCTGGGCGACGGCACGTCGGATACCGCTGCCATCACTTCCGCCGATCCGGAGATCATCGCCCGGATCGAGGGCGAAGGGATCGTCGCATCGCAGTCCCGCAACGCAGTCGGCACACTCCAGGCACGGCTTCGCACCCTCGGCGTGCTCGGCAACAAGCACATACCGATGCACTATCTGCGCGCTTCGGAGACGCAGCGCCGGGCGCTGCTCGCCGGACTGCTGGACACCGACGGCACGGTGACACATGGCGGCTCGGTCCAGTTCTCGGTCACCGACAAGCGGTTGTTCGACGACGTCTACGAACTCGTGGTCGGTCTCGGCTACCGCTGCGGCGTCTCCACCGAACAGGTTCGGAGGCGTGGGCCCGAAGGGTCGACCGCATATACCCTCACCTTCGCCACGGACGACGAGGTCTTCGGCCTGTACCGAAAGTCCGCACTGCACAAGGAACGTCGAGCGGCAACCAATACCGCACGTTCCCGAGCGCGCTACATCGTCGATGTGCGACGCATCGAGTCCGTGCCGGTGCGTTGCGTCGAGGTCGGCAACAGTGCGCACATGTACCTGGCCGGGCGTTCCATGGTGCCGACCCACAATTCAACGCTGGGTATGGATTTCATGCGGAGTTGCTCGATCAAACACGGTTTGGCGAGCGTCATCTTCTCCCTGGAGATGAGCCGCACGGAAATCGTCATGCGTCTTCTCTCGGCCGAAGCGAAGATCAAACTCGGCGATATGCGTTCGGGTCGGATGAGCGACGACGACTGGACCAAACTGGCCCGCCGGATGAGCGAGATCAGCGAGGCGCCGCTGTTCGTCGACGATTCTCCGAACCTCACCATGATGGAGATCCGCGCCAAGGCCCGCCGGCTCAAACAGCGCCACGATCTCAAGCTCGTCGTGGTCGACTACCTGCAGCTGATGACCTCCGGCAAGAAGGTCGAATCCCGCCAGCAGGAAGTCTCGGATTTCTCCCGGAATCTGAAACTGCTCGCCAAGGAATTGGAAGTCCCCGTCGTCGCGATCAGTCAGCTGAATCGCGGTCCGGAACAGCGCACCGATAAAAGGCCGATGGTCTCCGACCTTCGCGAGTCGGGCTGCCTTCCCGCGTCTACTCGGATTCTGCGGGCCGACAATGGTGCGGAGACGACGCTCGGGGATCTGCTCGCCAGCGGAGAACAGCCGTTGGTGTGGTCGCTGGACGACCGGATGCGGATGGTCGCGCGCCCGATGGTCAAGGTATTCCCCAGCGGACGCAAAGAAGTGTTCCGCCTTCGACTGGCCTCGGGACGAGAGGTCGAGGCCACCGGCAACCATCCGTTCCTGACCGTCGACGGATGGATTCCGCTGGAGAAGCTGAAGATCGACGACCGGCTCGCCACTCCTCGTCTGGTGCCCGAGCCGGTGCACACCGAACGCATGGCCGAGGCCGAGATCGTACTGCTCGCCCACATGATCGGCGACGGCTCCTGTGTGCGCAGACAGCCGATCCGCTACGCGAGCATCGACGAGGCGAACCTGTCGGCCGTTTCCGCCGCCGCCGGACATTTCGGCGTGACGCCCGTCCGCGACGAGTACGCGGCCGCCCGAGTCACCACAATGCGCCTGCCAGCCCCGTACAGACTCACTCGTGGCAAGCGCAACCCGATCGCCGCGTGGTTGGACGAACTGGGCCTGTTCGGCCTGCGCAGCTACGAGAAGTTCGTACCCGCCAGAGTCTTCGGATTGCCGAACGACCAGGTAGCGCTGTTCGTGCGACACCTGTGGGCCACCGACGGATCGGTGCGCTGGGATGCCGAGGGCCGCCAGGCCAGGATCTATTACGCGTCCACCAGCCGTCGTCTCGTCGACGACCTGGCTCAACTGCTGCTGCGGCTGGGCATACACGCTCGCATCGAGCCGGTGCGGAAGACCGGATATCGCGACTGCTGGCACCTCACCGTCGACGGCACGGACAATCAGACCGTATTCCTGCGGGACATCGGCGTTCACGGCGCACGCGGCGCCGCAGCCGAGGCAGCACTGGCCGAACTGGAGCCGCTCACCCGCGACACGAACGTCGACACCGTCCCGAAGGAAGTCTGGAACCAGATCCGCACCCTGCTCGCCGCCAAGCGGATGACCCACCGCGAGTTCTCCGCGGCGATGGGCTCACGTTTCTGCGGCTCCACGATGTGGAAGCGCTCGCCGAGCCGCTCCCGCCTGGCTCGCGTCGCCACGATCCTCGACGATGCCGACATCGAGATGTTCGCGACCAACGATGTGTTCTGGGACAGGATCGTCGAGATCACCTCGCTCGGTGAGCAGGATGTCTACGACGGCACGGTGCCGGGCACGCACAACTTCGTCGCCCAAGGCATTTCGGTGCACAACAGTCTCGAGCAGGACGCCGACATGGTCATCCTCTTGCACCGGCCCGACGCCTTCGAACGCGACGATCCGCGTGGCGGCGAAGCGGACCTCATTCTCGGCAAGCACCGAAACGGACCAACGGCGACGATCACCGTCGCCCACCAGTTGCATCTGAGCCGTTTCGTGGACATGGCCCGGGGCTGATTCCGCGCAGCGGATGCGGAAAGCGCCCCGGCCACAGCGAGCCTTCCAGGTCATCCCGATCGGTAACCGTAGCCGACGAACGGGTTCAGGATCTGTCGCCGCCATAGGAAGTTTCGCTGCCCTCGGGTGAGCGATACCCACCCTGCGAGCGAGTTCGAAGGCCAAGGCTTCCGCGTCAACCACCGGATAGTGGTCGGACGACCTCCGATAAAACGTAAGTAAATGTCAGATACTTCCCTTTTATCGTAGAACCCGTGCTCGGCGGCGAGCCCAGACGGACGAAGTCGATCTGCTGTCAGCCCGTGGGGGGTGCTGTCGCTGGACGGTCCGAGTGCGCTGGTGCGCCGAGGAGATGGTCCAGGTGGGTGCGTGACCAGCCGCAGCGGGTGTGGATGGCGGTCACGAGCCGTGTGCCCGCTTCGGTGAGGGTGTAGTCGACGCGGGGATTCGCGGTGGCGTGGTCGTGTCGGTCGACGAGGCCGTGGTTTTCGAGGTCGCGCAGGGTCTGGGTGAGCATCTTGTAGCTGATGCCGTCCACGGGGATCACCGCTCACCTTCGAGTGCGTACTGCTGCCGTCGGTCTCTTCACCGTAGCGTTCGGGGCATGCAGATCCTGAAGACGTACGCCCGGCTGCTCGTCGCCGACCTCGACACCGCCCTGCCGTTCTACGAGAGCATCGTCGGCGCTCCCGCGGACCTGCGATTCGGCTTCGAGCAGGCCGAACTGGCGGCGGTCGGCGATTTTCTGCTCATCGCGGGCGAGCCCGAACAGATCGATCGTTATCGCTCGACAGTCGGGCCGGTGGTGGTCGACGATCTCGGCCAGTTGATCAGTCGTGTCACGGCTCGGGGAGCCGAGGTGACCGGCGGACCGTTCACGAGCGAGACCGGACAGTTCGTCTATCTCCGCCATCCCGACGGGACGACTGTCGAATACGTGGAATGGTCGGCGGAAGTTCGGACCGGCGTGCTCGGTTCACCCTTGCCGTAGACACCGCAGGTCAGCGTGACCACGCCGCTCGCGGAGGTATGCACGGCGGGGCGCCGAAACGGCCCCACTACGCCGCTCACTGTGACGCGCCAGTTGCACCTCAGCGGGTTCGTGGATATGGCCCGCCGTTGATCTCACCCCGGGCTGCGCACCGGGTGGGCCGCTGGAGAGTTCGAAGCTTGGTGCCCTCGCTGACCTCACCGATCACTGTGGTGAAGCACTGCGCGGCAGCGGAGCGGGTGGGGTTCAAGCGGACGGTCGGCGGGCTCGCCGAGGCGGAGTGCGACGGGTACGCGCGAGAGACGACGGCGGGTGGGTCGTGCCGGAGGGGCAGACGCTCGCCATGGCGGTCTCGGGGTTCGAGGCGGCTTGCGCGCGGTCGCGGGAGAACGCGCGGACGGCGGCGTAGGACGAGATGTTCGTGCACTACCCAGGTGACTTCGGTGACCTGCATCGAGCGACAGACCTCGGCCACGTCCTTGCCGTTGGCCAGCAGTCGGTCCGTCTGGTCCGGTCGTATCTTCCGATCACCGATGAGATGGATGGTGGCCAGCCCGTTTCCAGCGCACGACGACGGTGCCACCCGCTGACTCCAGTCCGCCGCTTGCGATCTGGATGCTGCAAGACTGCAACATCCAGCTTGACAATGTAGAGGAGATACAACAAAGGTGTTTCCGTCGGTTCGAGGTCAGGGGGAACGTACCTATGCGCTCGCGGGTAGCCAGCAGGGTTCGGTGGTGACATGAGTACGACAGGCTGGTTCAACCACTATGACGATCCCGATGAGTACTGGGATGAAGAGCCGCTCGCACCTACCAGGCAGAAGCCGGTGGTCGCTGGCCCAGCGTGGAGCCCGCCCGAAACACCATCACTTCGGCCGACAAGCGAGTTCTCCCAGCCCTTCCCATCATCTCCTCAGCCGTCGGCGAGTCCGCTACGTGTATCCATGGCGACGATGCGCCTTGATGTAGGCCTGCTACCGGTCGGCATCGAGTTGAGTAAGCAATGGGACCGCTATGTCGAACCGCACCAGTGCGCGCATGAACTCATGCTCGCTTACAACCGTGCGCTGAACGAACATTTCGCCCGGGCCTTCTCCTCTGACCGGTGGCCATCAAAGTTGACCATAGCCGCGTATGCCACGCCACCACGTCGCACGATGTGGATGCTGTTGCTCGAGACCCGCACCTGGGAGGAGTACCACGCCACCTGCAGCAGAATTGTGGCCCGTGGAGATTTCAGAGTCAATGGTGATGCACTAATCCACGGCTACCCGGCTGTGGCTATCCAAGCAGACCGGATTCGGCTGCGGTCTATTCAAGTCAGTCCCGATTGGGTTGCGCGAGTCGAGCCGAGACGCATCGCCGACGAAGTTCTGATCTGCACTGACCGCGTCCGCAGCCTTCGCCCGAACCTGACGGTTCATGGCGACTACACACGATACTCGGACGAGGATCTCGAATTCATGCTAAATCGCCATTATCAACGCTTGTTGGACGAGAGGATGCACTGATGGCTGTCCCCAGTAACGATCAGATCCACGCAGCTCTGGATCAGATGCGGAAAACCGCAGACGACTGGGAGACCGCAGCCGAGCACCTCGACAAGGCGCTCCAACTCACTGCAGACGTGAAACTCAATCGAGTGGAGGCCGGCGTTTTCCAAGCGGCATACCATAAATATGAACCGTCTCCCGGCTATACCGGAGACAGAGCCCGCGAAGGCGCGGCTGTCTGTCGCGAAATTGCAAGTACCCTTCGCAATATTGCCAAGGTATACGAAGAAGAAGACAAGCGCGGCGAGCACGCGTTGAGACAGCTCTACTAGGTAGCGAAGGGGGGCGAAGTGGGACTTCCGGAAGGCACCAAAGAGGATCTCCAAACCAACATCGATACGATTCTGCAGGATAAGAACGAAATCGATGGCCTTCCACCCAAGGTGGAAAGCGCTTACGGAGAACTTGTGAGATGGATACGGATCGGCGGCCATCTGGGCGCAGGCCTCAATCCGTTCGCCCACTGGGGTGTCGAAGAACTCGTGGATACGCTGTGGGATAACAGGACAGCGGTCGTCGCGTCGCTGAAGAAGATCATTGACACCTTGACGGATCTCATCGAAGGCATCGCGATGCCGATCACTTTCATCCAATACGCGGACACCTGGAGAAATATAGGCGGCGAATTCACGCATGCAGGTAACGCATTCCTGAAGACGGATCTGAAATCGGATTGGCAGGGCGTCGCGGCAGATCGTTATCGCGACATGCGCGATATTCAAAATCGAGCATTCCAGTCGATGCCGAAGTTGTGCGAACAGGTTGCGGTAAGCTTGGAAAATGTGGCCGTCGACACTCTGGAACTTTATATTCAAATAGCGAAAAACACGCAAGAAGTAGTACACAACACCAAACAGGCCATCGCGGACATCGCCGAAAAGGGTCCACTCGCGCTACTCGAAGCCGGCAACTTAGTAGATATTGTCCAGGGCTTGGAGAAATTTATCTTGGATAATGTCACGGCGGTTATCCAGACGGCCCAGAAACAGATGATCGAAGGGAACCGGATCGCTCAAGCAACCTCGGTCCAGGACGGGCTTCCGGACAACAAATGGCCTCCAGCCGTGACCGGTCGGGTAGTCGAAGATGGTGTCGTCGTGGAATCGGGCGAAGATTACAGTGATGGAACAGTGACGGATGGAAACAACAAGTGGTCGGTCAAATCGGATGTGGTCACTCAGTGAAATTCTCAAAGACACTCGCACTGGCCGCAGTTCTGCTGCTCGGCGGCGCCGGATGTTCTGAATCGGAACATCCGGACACCGCCGATATCGCAATCGCCCCAACCAGCACCCGACCGCAGGCCACGAAAATGCGAGACCTGTGCGAGCCGATGCTTAACTTCTTCGCCGAAGAACTGAACGACACATCTGTGCGCATCAACTCTCCGCGTGATCTGGACTCCACGCTAGGCGGCAGTGGCTACTGTCATGTCGACGGAAAGGCGTCCTGGCGGGGGTTCGTGCGAGCATACCGGGCGCCCTCCGATACCGATCCCACCGGCGGACGAGACGGGTTCGTTGCCTTTCCCGGTGTGGAGGGGGTGTTGGTGTCGGACGACCCACCGGGAGCGATCATCGAATTCGCGACACGCGTCGAGGACTGGAACGGCAACTTTCAGATCAGCCTCAACGACAGCGAATCGGCCATTCGCGATTTCGATTTGACGGGCGACCAGCAGAAGGCGGCGGCCGATTTCATCGTGGAATTGGTGCGCGCTCTCCAGAGCAGAGATGCTTGAAGGCCACGGGATCAGGTATTTGGGGCGCGCAGCGCGGATTCGAGGACGTCGAGCGCCTCGGTCAGCAGGTCGTCGCCGATGACCAGCGGGGGCAGCAGGCGGATGACGTTGCCGTAGGTGCCGCAGGTCAGGGTCATCACGCCCGCGGCGAATGCCCGGGCGACAACAGTTTTGGCCGCGTCGGGGTCGGGCTCGGCGGTGCCGGGTCGGACCAGTTCGAGGCCGAGCATGGCGCCGCGGCCGCGGACTTCGCCGATCACGTCGAGGTCGTCGGCCAGCTTGCGCAGGCGGGGCAGGACCAGAGCCTCGATCCGGCGGGCGCGGGCGGGGAGGTCGTGCTCGCGCATGACGGCGATGGTGGCCAGGGCGGCGGCGCAGGCGATGGGGTTGCCGCCGTAGGTGCCGCCGAGGCCGCCGGGGTGGACGGCGTCGAGGAGGCCGGCGCGGCCGGTGACGGCGCCCAGGGGGAGGCCGTCGGCGATGCCTTTGGCCATGGTGATCATGTCGGGGACCACGCCTTCGTGTTCGCAGGCGAACCAGTCGCCGGTGCGGGCGAAGCCGGTCTGGACTTCGTCGGCGATGAACACCACCTCGTTCGCCTTCGCCCAGGCGGCGAGCGCGGGCACGAATCCGGGTGCGGGAACGATGAACCCGCCTTCGCCCTGGATGGGTTCGTAGACGAGGGCGGCGAGGGAGTCGGCGCCGATCTGTTTCTCGATCCGGGTGATCGCGCGGTGCGCGGCCTGCTCGCCGGTGAGGCCGTCACGGTAGGGATAGGAGGCGGGCATGCGGTAGATCTCGGGGGCGAACGGGCCGAAGTGCGCTTTGTAGGGCATCGATTTCGCGGTGAGCGCCATGGTGAGGTTGGTGCGGCCGTGGTAGGCGTGGTCGAAGGCGACGACGGCGGTCCTGCCGGTGGCCAGGCGCGCGATCTTGACGGCGTTCTCGACGGCCTCGGCGCCGGAATTGGCCAGCACCGTGCGTTTCTCGTGGTCGCCGGGGGTGAGTGCGGCGAGTTCTTCGGCCACCCGGACGTAGTTCTCGTAGGGGGTGACCATGAAGCAGGTGTGGGTGAAGCGGGCGGCCTGCTCGGCGACGGCGGACGCGACCGCGGGGTGGGCGGCGCCGATGCCGGTGACCGCGATGCCGGAGGCCAGATCGATGAACGAATTGCCGTCGACGTCGACGAGCACCCCGCCGTCGGCGTCGGCGGCGTAGACGGGCCAGGCGGAGCCGAGGCCCCCCCCGCGCGGCGGGAAGATGGGGGCGGGGGGGGCGCCGGCGGGCCGGCCC
>NZ_JARWRU010001339.1 GCF_029867845.1 Nocardia farcinica
CGGCGCGCGCGGGGCGGCCGCGCCCCCCCCATGTCCCCCGTGCCCCGGCGGGCGGGGGTCCCCCGGCCCGCGCCGGCCCCCCCCCGCGGGCGGGTATCGGGGCTGTGGTCGTCGAGTTTCCTGATCGGCTCGGTCAGCGGCCCACTGGTCGGCGGCGCGCTGGCCGGGCTCGGGCTGCGCGTGCCGTTCCTCATCTACGCCGTGGCCCTGCTGATCGCCTGCGCCATCGTCTACCTCAGTTTGCGCCACTCCACCCTGGCCGCCCCCGCCCCGGGTGGGCGCGCCCCCGAGCTGACCTTCCGGCAGGGCCTGGCCGAACCCGCCTATCCGGCGATGCTGTGGTCCAACTTCGCCAACGGCGCGGCGGTGTTCGGCGTGCGGATGGCCTTCGTGCCGCTGATCGTGGTCGAGACGCTCGACCAGTCCCCCGGCATGGCGGGTGTGGCGCTGACGGCCTTCGCCGTGGGCAATGTGCTGGTGCTGTTCCAGTCCGGGCGGCTGTCGGACCGGTTCGGCCGCCGCCCGTTCCTCATCGCGGGCGCGCTGGTGTGCGGCGTCGGCACCGCCGGGCTCGGCTTCGCTCCCGACCTGCTGTGGCTGCTGGCCGCCTCCGTCGTGGCGGGTCTCGGTTCCGGCATGCTCACCCCCACCCAGCAGGCCGCTCTCGCCGATGTCGTCGGCTCCACCGCCCGCAGCGGCCCGGTGCTGGCCGGCTTCCAGATGGCGGGCGACCTCGGCGCGGTCGTCGGCCCGGTCGTCGCGGGTGTGCTGGTCGAGCGCTTCGGCTTCGCCGTCGGCCTGTCGGCCACCGGGGCGCTGTTGCTGGTCGCAGCCGTCGCGTGGCTGCTGGTCCCCGAGACCCTGCGCCGCACCGACGAGCAGATCCACCCCGCCGACCCCGCGGGCGTCCCCACCGACGACGACGAATACCAACTGGCCCACCGCGTCGCCGTCGAGCACATGCCCGAGGAGGACACGCCCTGCCGCCGTCCCCGATCCCAGCCGCGAGGAGAGCCGCCGCTCGAGGCAGAGTAGGACGGGTGAGCAAGCAGCGCCCGGATTACACCCCCCGCCCCATGTCCAGCGCCACCACCTACGCCCTCGGCGGCGTGGCCCTCGCCATGATCGTGCTGATCGTCTTCGCCGTCTTCCGGTGGGGGAGTTCCGACGCCGAGATCCGCAACGACGGCTACGGCGCCGTCCGCGACCCCGCCGTCCAGGTCACCCTTCGCGAGGACGGGGTGATCCTGCTCGGCCGCCCCGGCGCCCAGCCCGTCCTCGACGTCTTCGAGGATCCCCTGTGCCCCGCCTGCGGCACCCTCGAACGCGTCTACGGCCAGGAGATCGCCCAGAAGGTCGACGAGGGCGCCCTGAGCCTCGCCCACCACTACGTCGCCTTCCTCGACGCCAAGTCCGGCAGCGGCGACTACTCCACCCGCGCCGTCGCCGCCACCCGCTGCGTGGCCGCCACCGGCGACGGCCCCCTCTACGCCCGCTTCCACGACGCCCTGTTCGTCACCGACCAGCCCGCCGAGGGCAAGTCCGACCACAGCGACGAGGCCCTGGCCGATCTCGCCCGCACCGCCGGCGCCCCCGACACCGCCGTCGACTGCATCACCACCGCCGCTCAGCGCCCCGCCGCCGAGAAGGCCGTCGAGTCCGCTCTCGCCGACCTCAACGCCCGCCTCGACGACAACGCCGCAACCCCCGCCCTCTTCCACGGCGACACCCGCCTCGACGCCAACAACGCCGAGTGGGTCGTCGAACTGACCACCCCCTGACCACAAACCCCACCGTCTCGCCCGAATACCCCCGTCACCGCTCTGACCAGCCGATTTGGTTACCGACACGCGGGTGGTGTAACTTTTGTCAGGCGCAAGGGAAACCGAGCGAGACACACCAAGGGGCTATGGCGCAGCTGGTAGCGCACCACACTGGCAGTGTGGGGGTCAGGGGTTCGAGTCCCCTTAGCTCCACTTGGATTGATGCAGGTCACAGGCTACTTCGGTAGCCTGGATCTGGATCGCGGTCACCACCGCGGTCACCACCGCCGCTTTTCAGACAGTTCGTGTCGCCATATCGACACGACAGGAGTGGCGCATGCCCACACCTCGCCCGCGGCCCCGCAAGGACGGGACCGTCCGTTGGCAGGTTCCTTTCCACTACTACGACACCGACCAGGTCCGGCGGATGTCCTCGGAATCCTTCGACGACTACGCCCAGGCCCAGTGGTGGGCTGATCTGATCGACCGGATCGGCCTTGATGCCGCCCTCGACGTGCTGGCCGGCAAGCGTGACGCCGGATCGGGTGCGATGCTGCTCGCGGACTGGCTGACCCGCTACACCGACCGCCTCACCGGCGTGCAGGAAGACGGCCGCCTCAAGTACCACCGCTACATCGCCAACGACATCGTTCCGTTCTTCGGCGAACACGCCACCCTCGAGGCCGTCACCCAGGACACCGATGCCGCCTGGATCGTCTACCTCGAGCAGGACAAGGGCAACGCCCCGAAAACGATCAAGAACAAGCACGGATTCCTCTCCGCGGCCTTGCGGGCGGCCGTCGAACAGCGCCCGGCGCCGCTGCTGCCGTTCAACCCGTGCGCAGGGATACGACTGCCGCGTCACGACGACACCGAGATCGAGATCTTCGACAACGACGAATGGGAGTTGTTCGAACAACTGCTCGGGCAGCGGTGGCGCACCCAAGCCGAGTTCGGCCTCGTCTCGATGGCCCGCCCCGGCGAGATCGGCGCGCTGCAGGTCCGTGACGTCAACCCCGTCACCGGCGCGGTGCGCATCAACAAGGCATGGTAAGACGGCGGCAGCCGTTTGAAGCTCGGCAAGCCCAAGTCCAGCCGAGGGATCCGCACCATCAACATCCCGCTCCAGACCGTGGAACGACTGGACCTGTCCCGGCCCGGCAACGAACTGCTGTTCGCCAAGTACACCGGGACACCGATCACCGCCGCCTACTTTCATCGCAAGGCCTGGCAGCCCGCCCTGCGCCGGCTGGAGGCGCTGGCACGCCGCGACTTCACCCCGTTCGGGACCAAGGCGATGTGGCACGGTGCCGATCCCGAAGAACTGCTCGAACGCTACGGCGCCGCCGTCGCGACGCTGCGGTCCAAGCACCTGACCCCGTACATGCTCCGCCACACCGGGATCTCGTGGAAGTTGCAGGACGGCGTACCGCTGTTCGTGGTGTCTCGCGACGCCGGGCACGAATCGGTTACCACCACCGACCGCCGCTACGGACACAACGACCGCACGGCGAGCCGGTCCGCCGCCGAGGTGATCGCGAGCCGCTTGCCCCGCGTCCGGGCCGAAATGCTCGCACTCACCGCCTGACCCGTACCTCATCCTCCTCGACCTGAATCCATTCCATTTCATTCCTTCCCCATCCGGAATGAAATGGAATGGATGGAAAGGGAATCGATGCTCAGCATCGCGGCGACTGCCACACGATCGCAGGGGCACTGCCAGTTCCCGGGCTGCGGAACGCCACTGCCTGCCCGCACTCCCGGCCAGCGCGGCGCCCCGCGCCGCTACTGCGACAACCTCGACCACACCCCGCAGAAGGCGCTACGCCTGCTGCGCTACGCCGGTGCCGAAGTCGCTGTCCAGCACCCGTCCTTACGTCCGGTCGCCGACGGCGTGCACGCTCTGGCCGACCTGCTCGACCGCTACAGCCGCCTGCGCGAAGAACTCGCCGCTCTCGGCGATGACGTCGCAGACCTGCTCGCCCGACTCGCTGACTCGACTGCCGTCGTTCGCGAAATCGACGAGATCCAACGTCAAGCTGATCACCGGATCGCCCTCGCCGAACAAGCCTGCGCGGCGGCTGAGCAGGCGCAGTCGGATGTGGCTGGACGCATGGCCTGTGCCGTCGAGACCGAGAAACTGGCCCTCGCCACCGCCTGCGAAGCGCGCGCCCTGGCGGAGGAAACATCTCGACGGAGCCAAGAGGTCGAGGCGGATGCCGCCGTCCGGATCGCCGCGGCCGAACGCGGGCGGGAGCAAGCATGCCAGGACGCCGAAATTGAAGTAGCCGAGATGCGCGCGGATTGGAAGCTACCCGGCTGGTTCGAGCCCTTGTGGAAGCCGAACGCGATTCACTTCAGACGGTGAACCACGCGCTGGCCACCGAGAACATCTCGCTGCGAGAGGCACTCGATGCCGAATGCGCCGAGCATCGGCGTCGAATCGAGCACCGGGACGTCGAATACGGCCGCGCGATCACCGCGGCCCATGTCCTCGCCAGCCGCACCGCGCGCGAACATCGCGCGCACCTCGCCGATGTGATCGATCGGGTCACAGACGCGCAGGGCGCGCGAGGGGAAGCAGTGTCTGCTCGCCAGGGCGCCGACGGGCGCACAGAATCACCGCCGTAGACTTCCGGAGGTCATCTTCCCCACCGAGAGTGCACGACTCCCGGAGAGATGTCACCAGACGGCGCGCCAAGGCACGACTTCCGGTTGCTCGGGGCTCAGTTGCGGAATGGGTCCGCCCGAGTGTGCTCAGACACGCTCGCGCAGGTTGATCACCGACCGCTTGTCCGCGCGGTCAAGCGATACCGGAAGGGCGGGGCTGTATCTGCCTGCGGCCGCGGCGGGAGCGAGTCGCCTCCCCGACAGTGCCTTTGCCCGCGGCGTCGTACTCATCGAGTGGGGAGACCAGTGGTGTGGATCGGGCCCGGCGTTCGGCGGCGGCGTCGCGCTCGACCAGTATCGCGGTGACGTGGTCGGCCCATCGGATTTGCGCACCTTGTTTCGTGATGCCGGCCGCGGCGCCGATCTGCGACCAGCTGGCGTCGGCACCGCGGGCGTCGACGACGGCGTTCGTCGGGTTCAGGCCGGCCGTGACGAAGACCGCGATCTTGGCCAGGGCGACTCGGGCGTCCTGCTCACGTCGGCGCGTCGTTCCCGAGGCGCCGCGCCATTGCTGCCACTGTTCGCTGTTCTGCGCGGGGATACCGAGGGCCTTCAGGGCGAGGGCTTCGCACTGCTTGTCCAGGTCTTTGCAGAGCAGGTTTCCCGCGTGCTGGATCTCGTGCGGCGGTAGGCCTTCGACGCGAACCTTTTCGGCGGCGGTCTTCCGTGTTGTCACGGCATAACTAAAGCATCAATGACCAACCGCCGACAAGTAAAACTTGACGCATCCACCTGCTGCAACTGTGGAGATTCTGTGGTCTGGTTCACATCTGGATAGTGATCGCCGTCACTGATGGTGGTTAGATTATTCCGGTGGGGGGCGGCATTTCTCCTGGTAGGCGCGTTCCTGTGAGGTGTGCACTGCCGCTGCAAGTTATACCTTGCGCTTTCGCGGGTTGTCTATCGGGTCGAGGCTCGGGGACGCTTGTGG
Source organism: Nocardia farcinica (assembly GCF_029867845.1). Taxonomy (GTDB): domain Bacteria; phylum Actinomycetota; class Actinomycetes; order Mycobacteriales; family Mycobacteriaceae; genus Nocardia; species Nocardia farcinica_A. The sequence continues at coordinate 5,365 of NZ_JARWRU010001339.1, forward strand.
CGCACTGAAGATCCTGCCCCGGCGGCAGCAGCCGGGAAGTCGTGAAAGGTGGTCGAATCAGACTCGGGGCCGATTGCATCACCCGAATCGAGCCGCTCGGCATCACCGCAGCAATATCTCGGCTATTTAGCTCTGACTATGTTGCGCCGCAGTCAATTGTGACCTGGTCGGGCTGTCGCGGGCTGGGGGTAATATCTGAAGGGGCGGCGACGCGTCGACAGCAACAATCGAACAAACCTGTAGATACGCCGAAGGCCCTGAGCTGGAAGCGGAACTGCCGGCAGGGCCTCGGGTGTCTTTGGCGGACCTCTCCGATGCTACGCCACACTGATCGGCTGGCCGGATCGGTGTGTTGTGTCTGCCCGAGTCCCGTTTCGTGCGGCTCGGTGTGCGGTTGGGCGGTCATGAACGGCCCGATGCGGGCCCGGAACGGAGAACTGCGTTGAAGCGCAAGGTTATCGGCGGTTGGGCACACCGCTGTGTCAATTCGTGCCCCATCCAGGCGTTGGCGGTTGCGTCGGCGGCGGTGAGCCGGTGAGCGCACCCCTCGAGCCGCTGTCTACGGCCGTGCGCACCGAAGTGCTGGCAACAGTGCGGGCAGCGTTGCACTGGCGCAGCGACCTCAAGTCGCTGATGCTGGGCGCCGGGGTGCCTGTCGCGCTGTACAACCGCTACGACGACGTCGACATCCCCAAGGTCAAAATCGCCCGCCATGTTCTCGACGAACTGAACGCACTCGGCGAGCAGGGATGGCGGATCCAGCGCAAGATCGTCACGGAACTGTGTGCGATGTCACGGCCTGGCAACAATGTCGAAGACGTCGCGGCCGGCCGTGCCGCGTTGGCACAGCTGAAGCGGGTCGCGACCGAGTCCGGGGTGGTGATCGACATTGAGAAGGCCGGTATTCAGGCCCGCCGCGCCCGAGAAGCCCAGCGCCAGCGGCAGATCCAGCAACGCCGCGCGATCCTGGGTGGCCTTTCGGATCGGTTCAAGGAACTGTCCGTTCCTCGGGATCGCAGTCACGCTGAACGGCAAGGTCGCGGATACGCGCTTGAGAGGCTGCTTCGAGAGTTGTTCCAGGTCAACGACATCGACTACGCGCCGTCACGGTGCAATCCGCACGAACAGGTCGACGGCTCGTTCTTCTTCCGCGGGTTCACCTACTTGGTGGAGGCTCGGTGGGTCCAGGACAAGCCCACCTTGCCTCAGCTGGCCGACTTTAAGCGCAAGGTCGATGGCAAGCTCGACAGCACGCGCGGAATGTATGTGTCGATGGCCGGATTCGACGACGACGTCCTCGATCGTTTCGCCTCCACCATGCCCACCCGCAACAACATCATCTACATGTCCGGTAGTGACTTGGCGTTGATCTTCGAAGGCAGCGTGGAACTGATCGACGCGCTGCTGAGCAAGATCGACGCGGCGGAGAGCCGCGGCCAGTTCCGCTTCGACCTGCCCGCCTGACCGGATGCCCGGCCTGACTGGATGCCCGGTCGGGTGATGCTGGGTGGCATCGCCCGACCGGGGCCTTCGGTGGGAGCACACGGGTTGGAATGGGCGCCCGCAGCGCCGCAGGTCGGACTGGTTTCGCTCCATCTCCCGCCCTGCCAGCACTGGCACTATCTGACCGCACTGACCTGGTCAGGCGGTGTGTACCTCGTCCATCGCGGCCCTGGGACAAGCGGGGCTCGGGGGCGTCGGACTGCCAACCGGTATCTACAGGTTGGACGTGCCAGCCCTTCCGGCGGGTGTTGGCGGCGAGCAATCGAGGGTGGAAACCCGTGGACTGGCGATGCTCGCATCCGGTAGCTTTTCTGAAGGTTTCACTGTACGGGCCGCAGGTGGGTGTCAGGGTCGGTGGCGGGTGCTCAGCAGTTCTGTTATGTCCTAATCTCAACTCAGTCGGCTGCCGCGTGCTCGACCGGCTGACATCGATGACTCGCGAAGGTGGATTCCATGCCCTTGGATTTGAAGCGGATCAACCCGGGCAAGGGTTCGAAGCTTCTCGAACCTCGCGACATCTTCATGGCGTTGACCGACAAGCCGTTCGACCGGTTGCGCCCTGAGCAAGGTGAGGTGCTCAAGGTCTGGTTCCGTCGGCGAACCGCCAAGGATCTGGTGATCAAACAGAACACCGGCGGAGGAAAGACCCTGGTCGGGCTGCTTATCGGTCAATCGAGCATGAACGAGGCCGTCGCCCCGGTGGTGTACCTGGTGCCCGACACTTTCCTCATCAAACAGGTTGTGGCCGCAGCCGAAGATGTCGGAATCCCGGTCACCGAGGATGTCAACGACGGCAAGTTCCTGTCCGGCCATGCGATCCTCGTCGCGACATTCGACCGACTCGTGAACGGACGCAGCAAATTTGGCGTGCGCGGCTACAAGCCCGTCACGCCGCTGGGCACCGTCATCATCGATGACGCCCACACCGCCTTGGCCCATGCCCAGAACCAGTTCTGCGCGACCGTGCCCGACTCCTGCGATGCCTACAAGCAGATGTTGGCGTTGTACTCTGCGGACCTGAAACGTCAGAGCCCCAAAGGGTATTCCGACCTGACCGAGGGAGTTGCGACCGCACCGATCCGCGTGCCTCCCAAAGCCGTCGCCGAGCGTGCCGACCAAGCACTCGCGATCCTTCGTCCTTACGGAGACAACCACTCGATCAAGTCGCTGTACTTCTCGTGGCCGCTGGTGGCCGACCATCTCGCGATGGCGGTCATCACCTTCACCGCCCGCAGCATCGAGATCAAGACTCCGTGCCCCAACATCGATATGATCCCGGCGTTCGCCCAGGCACGTCGCCGCATCTATCTGACCGCCACCCTGGCCGACGAGGGTGTGCTCGTCACCCAACTTGGCGCGAACGCCGAGGACCTCGCCGAACCGATCACCCCTGATCGTGCCTCAGATCTGGGCGACCGCATGATCCTGGCACCGTTGTCGATCAACCCGAGCCTGCGGCGCGACTCTATCCAACAAATGGCGCGCGACTTCGCCGACGGCGATCGCATGGGCACGGGCACTCCGAGCAGCAAGCGTGTCAACGTGGTCGTTCTGGTGCCCAGCGAGTACAAGGCTCGGTCGTGGGAGCCGTATGCCGATGAGACCCTCACCGTGAAGACTATGGATCCGGTCATCCAGGCAATGACGGGTGGACACCACGTGGGGCTGGTCGTACTCATCAATAAGTACGACGGCGTCGACTTGCCCGACGACGCATGCCGGTTGCTGATCATCGACGGTGTTCCTACGCCACTGTCCGCCAGCGAGCAGCGCGAATCTGCGGCATTGACCGGTTCGATGACCTTCGAAGCACGCAATGTCCAGCGCATCGAGCAAGGGATGGGCCGCGGGATCCGCGACCTTAGTGACTACTGCGCCGTCGTGTTGATGACCGCCGAAACCGCCCTGACGCTGCGTAGTCCCCAACAGCGCCAATTCTATTCCCCGGCTACCCGCGCTCAGATCGACTTGAGTTTGGAGGTCGCCCGTCAGATCGAGAACGAAGGTATCCAAGAGGTCCGCAACGCGTTGCACGTTTTCCTCGAACGCGACGATGACTGGGTTACCAACAGTCGAGCCGCGATCGCCGACGTCGAATACGACCGGACAGCCTCGGTGTCGGTGCTGGCCAAAGCGCGTCGTCGAGCGTTCGACAAGGCAGTCGCTGGAAACTACCAGGCCGCAGTCGACTGCGTGCGCTCGGGAGTCGACTCGGTCAGCGATCCGATCGAAAAAGGCTGGTACATGGAGGAGGTGGCTACCTACCAACAGCTCATCGACCCGATGGGCGCGCAGAAGACGCTCGCCGGCGCACGAGACCGCAACCCCGGCGTCGTAAAACCCGACGTCGCACCCGTGCCGAAACCCATCTCGGGGCCCGCACTGCAAGCGCAGGCAGCCGCCGAGTATCTTGCGAGCACCTACTCCGACGGCAGTACGCTACGGCTGGCTGTCTCGGCATTGTTCGACAACATCGTCTGGGGTATCGAGAACACAGCCCAGCTCTCGGAGGTTCAAATCCAGTCACTGGGCCAGCATCTGGGATTCACTTCGGCCCGCCCTGAGAAGGAAACAGCCGACGGTGGACCCGACAACCTCTGGGCGCTCTCACGCGACACCCACGCTGTGATCGAACTCAAGACCGAAGTCGACCGCAACGATCGCACCATCGTCAAGCACGAGGCCGGTCAACTGCTCACGTCGCTGCAGTGGGATGCCGATCATAATCCCCATGTCACCAACCGAATTCCGGTGATGCTGCATCCCTACACGACACTCAACAGCGCTGCTAGTCTTCCCCCCGACACCCGGATCATCACCGCCGAGGACCTCGACCGACTGCGCTCGAGCGTCGAAACGTTCGCAGGCGAACTCGCGTCCACTGAGTCGTGGGGTGATCCGAAAGCGGTCGGTGAAGCTCTGCGGCGCAACAAACTGAGAGCCGAGACTATCATCAGTACGCACTCCAGCAAGCTGACCTAGAGGAACGACTGACCAGCTCGATGCAGGGGTGGGCCGCGCGATACTTCTGCCGGTCGGCGCGTGGGCGAGTGCGGTGTTGTGATCGTCGGTCATGACACCGCCAAGGCGAGCGCCCGACCTGCCACGTTATAGCAGTCAACGAGGCAGGGGTCACGGATCTCGGCATCGGCGACGACTGTCGAGAGGGCTAGCATGGTCCACGACGCTGAGCCGTGGGCGTGGGCGGTCGATGCGGTACCGGCCAGGAAGCTAGACCCGCAGAGCCGCCTACGGGCCGCTGCTGAACTAGGGTTATCCCGTAAGTCCGACCCGGCGATGACGACCTGCCCCCTGGCCGGGGTCAGCGAGCGTGGGCGAGGTTGGTCAGGGTGGCAACCCCGGCCATCGCGACAGCGACACCGTTGCCACGTAGACGGCAGTCCCGCAGGATCTTCCAGGCCTTCATCCGGGCGAAGGTGTGCTCGACACGAGCACGGACCTTCCGGTGGGAGCGTTATGGACCTGTTTCCACTCCGGCAGGTCCCGGCCCGGGATGCGGCGGTGCGGGATGATCGCGCTCGTGCCTCGGTAGCCGCCGTCGGCGATCACCACTGCATTGAGGCAGGGATGTTCTGCTCCAAACTCGGCGTAGGCGCGGCAGTCGGTGCGATTGCCCGGCAGCGGCCGGCCGAGAGTGACGACGAGTTCGGTGTCGGCGTCGATGACGACCTGGTGATTGGTCGAGTACCGGTAGTTCTTGCTGGGTGCGGCCACACCATGGTCGCGGGTGGGGACCAGGGTGCCGTCCACGATCAATACCGCGCCACGCGGGAACCGGACCCGGGGTCGCAACCCCAGGGCCGGACCGAGATCCTCGATCACTCGGGCAGCCGCGGAATTCGATACCCGAACACCGCTGCCAGCTGCCGCATCGTGAGGTTGGTGCGCCAGTAGCCACCAGCAGCACCCGGCCCTCGAAACACAATCCCCAGGGCCGGCCCCGCAGCGGCCGGTCGGCGCCCTCACGTCGCAACCTGGTGATCAGACGGGCGAACTTGCGGGGCCGCAGCCCGCTGAACAACTCCACCATCACCGGATCGGCCGCCGAGATCACCGCCA
>NZ_JARWRU010001340.1 GCF_029867845.1 Nocardia farcinica
TGGCGCCCCCCCCCCCCCGCCCCCTTCCCTCCCCCTCCCGCCGGCGCGGCCTGCGGGGCCCCGCCCCGCCCCCCGGCCCCCGCCCCCCGCCCCGGCCCCCCCGCCCCCCCCCCCGCTGCCCCGCGGGGGTGGCCAGGAACCCGGAACATCCGGTCCACCACACACTTTCGAGGAGTCCCCATGGTCCGCACCCTTCGCATCGCCGTGCTCGTCGTCGCCGTCCTCGCGGTCGGCGCCTACTTCTGGCACGGTGTGACCTACCAGCCCAGCTCGCCCTGGGAGCCGGGCCTCACTGCCTGGATGAACGCCTACCTCGCCCTGCCGATCCTCGCGTTCGTGGCGGTGAGCACGGTCTTCACCTTCACCTCGCGCGGCCTGTTCGGCGGCGGCCTGTTCGGCGGTCTGCTCGGCGGCGACCTGGCCGCGGCGCTGACCGGCGGCAACTCCGGCGACTTCCGCACCGCCCCCGTCGGTCTCGGCACCGTGCGGGCGGTCGGGGAGACCGGGGTGCAGGTCAACGACCGGCCCATGGTCCGCATCGACCTGAGCGTGGAAGGGGTGGACGGCAAGGTGTTCCCCGCCTCGGCCAGGATGGTGGTGCCGCTGACCGAGCTGGCGCTGCTGCGGCCCGGCGTGGTGCTGCCGGTCCGCTACCTGCCGAACGGTTCGGTGCGCGTCGACCTGTCCGGCAACAGCGCCGCCGCACAGCAGGCGATGAACGAGTCCATGTTGCGCAAGGGCTTCACCACCCCGGCCAAGCTCGACATCGCCGCGCGCGGCATCGCCGCCCAGGCGGTCGTCCGGTCGCTGGACGTGACCGGCGAGATCCGTGACGGGTTCACCGAGGTGGTGCTCGGCCTGGCTGTCACCCGACCCGACGGGAGCATCTTCCACACCCGCGCCGCGAAGTTCCTGCCCCCGGCCGGGGTGGCGAATGTGCAGCTCGGGCGGATCGTGCAGGTGCACTACCTGCCCGGCGGCGAGCACGAGGTGGTGCTGAGCGTCCCGGTGAACGCCTGAATCCGGCGTGTTCACCCGCCGAGCGCGGCGGCCTTCTCCTCCAGCACCGACCGCTGGGCGGCGTTGTTGCACAGCTTCGCCGCCCGCAGATATTCGTCGCGGGCCCGCGCCGTCCGCCCGGAGCGGGCCAGCAGTTCCCCGCGCACGGCCGGCACCAGGTGCGAGCCGGGCAGCTCGATCCCGTCGACCAGGGCGAGCCCGGCCTCCGGCCCGGAGAGCATGGCCACCGCCACCGCACGGTTCAGTTCGACCACCGGTGAGGCGGTGGCCCGCACCAGCGCGTCGTAGACGGCGACGACGCGCGCCCAGTCGGTCTCGGCGACCGAGGGCGCTCGCGCGTGGCAGGCGGCGATCTCGGCCTGGGCGGCGTAGGGGCCGAGACCGCGTTCGCCGCGGGCACGCTCCAGGGCGGCCAGGCCGCGGCGGATGGCGGCACGGTCCCAGCGGGTGCGGTCCTGGTCCTCGAGCAGCACCGGCCTGCCCGCGGCGTCGATGCGGGCGGGGAAGCGGGCGGCGGTCAGCTCCATGAGGGCCAGCAGGCCGAAGACCTCCGGTTCGGGGGCCAGGCGCGACAGCACGCGGCCCAGCCGCAGGGCCTCGCCCGCCAGGTCGGTGCGCAGCCAGGTCTCGCCGGCCGACGCCGACGAGCCCTCGGTGAAGATCAGGTAGATCACCTGGAGGACCGAGCCGAGGCGCTCCCGCCGCTGCCGTGTGTCGGGCACCTCGAAGGCCACGCCGGCCGCGGTGAGCGCCTTCTTGGCGCGGGTGATGCGCGCCTGCACGGTGGACACCGGGACGAAGAAGGCCTGTGCGATCTCCTGACTGGTGAGGCCGCCCACCACCCGCAGCGTCATCGCGATCCTGGCCTCCTTGCCGAGGATCGGATGGCAGGCGACGAACATCAGGGCGAGCACGTCGTCGTCGATGCGCTCGGGATCGAACAGGTCGTCTTCGACGGATTCGCACAGGTGCGCGGCGAGTTCGGCGTACCTGGCGTCGAGGCGGGCGCGGCGGCGGAAGCCGTCGACGGCGCGGCGGCGGCCGACGGTGAGCAGCCAGGCGGTCGGTTCCCTCGGCACCCCGTCCACCGACCAGGAGACCAGCGCCTCGGCCAGCGCCTCCTGGGCCAGATCCTCGGCGAGTTCGACGTCGCCGGTGTAGCGGGCGAGCCCGCCCACGATCCGGGCGGACTCGCTGCGCCACACCGCCTCGACGGTGCGACGGACGCCGCCGCCGGTCACAGCTGGCCGGTCTCCTCGCGCCAGGCGCGCTCCCTGGCGACCCACTCGTTGTCCTGCGGGAACTCGTCGATGGTGGGGATGCGCCGGATCTCGATCCTGCTGCCCCGCTGGTTGGGCGCCCGCTTGGCCCACTCGATCGCCTCCTCCTTGGACGCGACGTCGATGATGTAGTAGCCGGTGAACAGCTCCTTGGTCTCGCCGTAGGGGCCGTCGGTGACCACCGGGGTGTCGCCGGTGAAGTCGAGGACCACGCCCTCGGCGGGGTCCTCGAGGCCTTCGGCGGCCAGCAGCACGCCCGCGCGGATCAGCTCGTCGTTGAACCGCCCCACCTTCTCCAGCATCTCCTCGAACGGGATCTCCGACATCGCGGCCAGCGCCTCGTCGGTCGGCCGCCAGATCAGCATGTACTTGCTCATGGTGTGCTCCTCGGTTCGCCGGGCCCCTCGTGGGCCCCTCACCACAAGGTCGAACGGGCCGCGGCCGGATCGACACCTCGCCGGAGAAAGTTTCCGACCGATTCTCGATCCACCCACCCTAGCCGCGGGCCCGGCGCGCGTCAGCGCGGCTCGGATCGCGCGCGTGGCACGGGATGACAGGTGGGCGCGCGACGTTGGCCGGCCGTTCACCACGGTGACGCCCGCGCCTCGCCTACGGCGTCTACGGTGCGCGAACAGCCCTCAATCAGGAGTGATCGTGAAGCCTCTCGCCCTCTTCGTCACCCACGACGGACGCTCGTCCCGGTCGAGGACGACCTGCGAGTACAAGTGCGCCAACGCCTGTTTCCACGAAGTCCCCAACACCTCCGCCAATCCCTACTTCGGCGACATCGTCTCCTCGCTCAACCGGCGCGGGCTGCTCAAAGCCGGCGCGGCGGCGGTGCTGGCGGTGGGCGCGGGCAGTGCGCTGGCGGCGTGCGGTGGCGACGATTCCGTCGCGGCGGGGGCCGGGGAAGGGGCGATCCCCGGCACGGATTTCCCCCCGGTGGCCCCGAACACCGAGGACGCGGTCGTCGTCCCCGAGGGATACGAGCAGGCCGTGGTCATCCGCTGGGGCGACCCGGTGCTGCCCGACGCCCCCGGCTTCGACTTCGACCGTCAGACCGCCGAGGCGCAGAGCGGGCAGTTCGGTTACAACAACGACTTCGCCGCGCTGCTGCCGATCGACGGTGAGCCGGGCAGGTTCCTGCTGGTGGTCAACCACGAATACACCACCGGCCCGGCCATGTTCCGCGGCTACGACCCCGAGTCGCCGACCGACGAGCAGATCGCGATCACCATGGCCGCGCACGGACTGAGCGTGGTCGAGGTGCACGGCGCATCCGGCTCCGGCGCGCTGACACCCGCCTTCGGCCGGTACAACCGCCGCATCACCGTCGACACCGAGTTCCTGCTCACCGGCCCGGCCGCGGGCAGCGACCTGGTACGGACCACCGCCGACCCGACCGGCACGACAGTGCTCGGCACGATCAACAACTGCGCGGGCGGCGTCACGCCGTGGGGCACGGTGCTCTCCGGCGAGGAGAACTTCCACGGCTACTTCGCCGAGGCCCAGGCGGTGACCGGCGAACGGGCCGCCGCCGCGTTGCGGCGCTACGGCTTCACCGAGGGCGCCACCGCGCACAAGTGGGAACGTCGCGACCCGCGTTTCGACCTGGCGCGAGAACCCAACGAGGCCAACCGGTTCGGCTACGTGGTCGAGATCGACCCGTGGGACCCGCACTCGGTGCCGGTCAAGCACAGCGCGCTGGGCAGGTTCAAGCACGAGGGCGCCACCATCCACGTCACGGCGGACGGCACCGTGGTCGCCTACACCGGCGACGACGAGCGCTTCGACTACATGTACAAGTTCGTCTCCTCGCGCCGCGTCCAGCCGGGCACCGGCGCCGCCGCCCGCCGGGCGAACATGACCATTCTGGACGCGGGCACGCTGTACGTCGCCCAGGTGAGCGGCGACCACGCCGACGAGATCGACGGTTCCGGCGCCATGCCCGCCGAGGGTTTCCGCGGCAGGGGCCGCTGGATTCCGCTGCTGGAAACCGGCGAGGACGGCAAGGGCCGCTCGCTGGTGGAGGGCTTCACCGCCGAGGAGGTCGCGGTGTACACCCGCTTGGCCGCCGACGCGGTGGGCGCGACGAAGATGGACCGCCCGGAGGACTTCGAGGCAAGCCCGGTGACCGGCAAGGTCTACGTGGCGCTGACCAACAACGACAAGCGCGGTACCGAGGGCAAGCCCGTCGCCGACGAGGCCAACCCGCGCCACCTGAACAAGAACGGCCAGGTGCTCGAGATCGTCGACGACCACGCGGGCACCGAGTTCACCTGGTCGCTGCTGCTGGTCTGCGGTGACCCGGTGGCGGCGGACAGCTATTACGGCGGCTTCGACAAATCTCGGGTCAGCCCGATCTCCTGCCCCGACAACCTGGCCTTCGACCCCTACGGCAACCTGTGGATCTCCACCGACGGCAACGCGCTGGAGGCCAACGACGGGCTGTTCTCGGTGGTGCTCGAGGGCCCGAACCGGGGCGAGACCAGGCAGTTCCTCACCGTGCCGAAGGGGGCGGAGACGTGCGGTCCGGTGATCACCGAGGCCAGGGTGCTGGTGTGCGTGCAACATCCCGGCGAGGACGACGAGGCCACCGCCGACGCCCCGAGCTCGCACTGGCCCGACGGTGGCGGCTCGCAACCGCGCCCGGCCGTGGTGGCGGTGTGGCGCTCCGGCGGCGGCCGCATCGGCGTGTGAGGGGCGCGTTCAGCTGCTGCCGAACAGCCCGCTCATATTGGCCCAGCGGCCGAGATCGCCCTGCGCGCCGCTGTAGACGTTGATGTCGGTGGGACCCGCGATGCCGGGGATGGAGCCGCGATCGGTGGTCTGCCAGAACGTCCAGGTCGGCCACCCGCCCGGCACCTCGGGGGCGGGGTTGCCGCGATAGTCGGCGATCCACAGCGGGTACCGGGTGAACTGGTCGGTGTCCGCCATGGCGGTGCGCCAGAACACCGGATAGGTGTAGATGATCGGCATCCGGCCGGTGAGGGCGCGCACCGTGTTCAGATAGCGGTGCGTCCAGTCGATGAGCGCGGCGGGCGACAGGCCGCCGGAGTGTTCCAGGTCCAGCACCGGCGGCAGGTCGAGCGGACCGTTCTGGCCGAGCACGGTGGCGGCGTAGAAGACCGCCTGCGGCTCGGGCGGCAGTTCGGGCCGGGCGTAGTGGTAGGTGCCGCGCGCCACCCCGGCGGCGCGCATCATCAGCGAGTCCGGCACGAAATAGGGGTTGACGTAGCTCAGGCCCTCGGTGGCCTTGACCATGGCGAACGGGTGGCCCGCCCGGCGGACGGCGAACCAGTCGATCAGTCTGCCGCCGGTGTGCTGCCAGGAGGACACGTCGGGGCCGGTCGGGGCAGCGGCGGCGGGCGCGGACACGGTCGCCGGGAGGACAGCGCCGAGGGCGAGCGCCGACAGCATCAGTGCGCGGGTCGATCTCCGGGAGCGGGAGTCCATGTCCGCGAACGATAGCTACTGGTTAGCTCTGTGACCAGTGTTGCTGGTGTGTCGTCGCGGGAGTGTCCGGGTTCCGGGAGGAGGCGTTGCGCGCCGCGATAGTCCATCAGCGCCTCCGTCCAGCCGGCGACGCCGCCCGGCACCGGCCAGGCCATGGTCCGCTCATGGCCGTAGGCGAAACGGGCCATGCCCGCGCCCATCCGCTCGGCGGCGGCCCGGCGGGCGCGGTCGTCACGCAGCCCGGCCAGCACCTTGCGCTGGTGGTCGACCGTGCCGAGGATCGCCTCGGTCTGCCTGGCCGTGCTCCAGCCGCGCGCCAGCACGATCGCCGCCGGTTCGCGGTCCTCGGCCAGCGCGGCGACAGCCCGGTCGTGACCGTCCAGGATCACCCAGCCGTCCAGGCCGGAGACCTCCCACAGCAGCACCGGCGCCAGCACCCCCGCCCGTGCGCCTTCCCGCAGGGCGGGCATCCACGGGGCGTCGGGCTCGGTCAGCGGACGCAGCGGCACCACCGCGGTGCAGCCGCGCCGCCAGTTCAGATAGCCGCCCGGCCAGTCGCGCACCAGTTCACCCGCCCAGCTGCCCGGCGTCAGCCGCCTGCGGGGTTCCAGCAGCCAGCGACCGGGGTGCAGCGGGGAGTTGTCCGCGCCGGTCAGCAGGTCGGCGAAGCAGGACAGCCAGCGGGCGTCGGTCTCCGGCCCGGCCTGCGCCGCCGGCTCCAGTCGGGGGAAGGGGGAGCGGAAACCATCCCGGCGGAACAGTTCGACGCCGGTGCGCGCGGCGTCGATACGGCCGAGCAGGATCGCCAGACCGTGCTGGCGCAGCAGCATGCGGTCGTCGCCCGCGACCTCCATGTGCAGGGCCGGGGGACGGAGCGGGCCGGTCGCCGAGAGCACGACCGCGTTGTCGAGGTTCTGACGCTTCATACAAATGTCGACTTCACAGGATGTCCGGCCGCATCGCGCATCGCACAGGCAGCATTGCATACGCAGCATTGCACACCGTCAGCCCAGCCAGTCCAGAACCGAGGCCGCCGTCCACGACTGCTGCATACTGCCCAGCGGTTCGCCGGTGAACGGCTCGTAGTACTCGGCGAAGCTGCCGTCGGCGGCCTGGCGCAACCCTTCCGCCCGCAGATGGTGGGCGCGCTCGGCCCAGCCGCGCCGGGCGAACACCCAGGAGAACAGCCAGCTCATCACCGGCCAGACCGGGCCGCGCCAGTACTCGCGGGGACGGAAGTCCTTGGAGATCGGCGAGGTGGACGGCGGCAGCGCGTAGCGCAGATCGGGGTGGCCGCAGAAGCGCGGGCCCTCGAACAGCCGCAGCAACGTGCGTTCGGTGGCGCGCGGCAGCCCGCCGCACAGCAACGGTGCGAAACCGGCGATGGTCTCGGTGCTGATCAGCTTCTGCAGGCGCACGTCGAAGTCGCGGGCCACGCCGGTGCGCGGATCGGTGGTGGCGATGACGCCGTTGCGGAAACGGTCGGCCCAGGCCCGCAGGTCGCGCACATCGGCGTGGGCGAGCCGGTGCTCCTCGCCGATGTCGGCCAGCACCTCGCAGGCCAGGGCGAAGATGGCGGTGACGAAGACATCCTGCACCGCGAAACTCATGGTCTCGCGCAGCTGGTCGTCGTCGTAGCCCACCCGCCGCATCTGCTCGACCAGCCACAGGTAGCGGTCGTACTCGCGGTCGGTGGGACGCTGGGTGGGATCGGAGACCACAAGCACGTCGGCCCGCTCGTAGGGCGGCAGGTCGCCGGGAACCACATTGGCGTAGGCGCGATCCCAGCGCGGGGAGTTGTCCATTCCCGACTCCCAGCCGTGGTAGAGCGTGACGCGCCCGGTGGCCTCGGTGTCGCGAGCCTCGGCCAGCCAGCGGTGCCAGCGCACCAGATCGGGCCAGCGGCGGTTGAGGAACTCCTCGGCCACCGCCCTGGTGCTGCGGCCGTGCCTGCGCGAATGGTCGAGCACGCGCTGCACGGCGATGGCGTGCACCGGCGGTTGCATGATGCCCGAGGTGTCCGGCCCGTCCGGCGCGTGCGCGGCCAGCTGCCTGCACTCCCAGCGCGAGGGGCCGGGGAAATAGCCGTCCTTGCCGTTGGCGAAGACGATGTGCGGGATCATCCCGTTCTTCCACTGGGCCGACAGCAGGGTGTCCAGTTCGACGACCGCGCGTTCCACGCTCAGCGGGGCGAGACCGACTGTCACGAAGGCGGCGTCCCAGCTCCACATGTGCGGGTACAGGCGTGGCGCTGCGGTGGTCATGGTGCCCAGGTCGTTGCCACGCAGGAGGTAGGCGGCGCGCGCCGCGAGTTGCGTGGGGGTGAACCCTGGATGTGCCATTGCTCCATTCTGCGTTGCCGGGCGCTTACTCGCCCGCTCTGCGGGGGATGTACGCAGCGCGCTATCCGCGTGTCCGCCGGGACGTCCTCCGGCGTGTTCCGGCCCGCGGCGGTGACCGGCGATATCTGCCCCGGGCCCCTGTGGCGATGTCTGCGCCGGCCCCTGTGGCGATGTCTGCGCCGGGCCCTGTGGCGATGTCTGCCCCGGGGCCTGGCGATGTCTGCCCCGGGCTCGGGCGATGTCTACCCTTGGCGCCATGACCGCAGTCACGAGCCTGCCCAAGCCCGCCGCTCTGATCACCGGCGCGAGCCGAGGACTCGGCGCCGCCATCGCGCGCGAGCTCGCCCCCACCCACGAGTTGCTGCTCGGCGCGCGCAGCGAGGAGGCGCTGGAGCCGATCCTGGCCGAACTGCCCGACGCGCGGCCGTGGCCGGTGGAGCTGACCGACTACGAGGCGGTGGCCGCCGCGGTGGCCCCGATCAGCAGGCTCGACGTGCTCGTGCACAACGCGGGCGTGGCCGATCTGGGCACCGTCGCGCAATCGTCTGTGGCGCAATGGCGTCGGACGTTGGAGGCCAATCTCGTCTCGGTCGCCGAGCTCACCAGGCTGCTGCTGCCCGCTCTGCGCGCGGCGGGCGGTCATGTGGTGCTGATCAATTCGGGGGCGGGCCTGCGCGCGAACGCGGGGTGGGCGTCCTACGCGGCCAGCAAGTTCGGTCTGCGCGCCTTCGGTGACGCGCTGCGACTGGAGGAGCAGGCGCTGCGGGTGACCTCCATCCATCCCGGCCGCATCGACACCGACATGCAGCGCGAGATCGTCGCGGGCGAGGGCCGTGAGTACGACCCCGGCGAGTTCCTGCGCCCGGAGACGGTGGCGCGTGCGGTGCGTCAGGCCGTGGAGACCCCGCGCGACGGGCATCCCACCGAGATCGTGCTGCGCCCGGTGCCCGCCCGGTAGGCGCATCGCCGCGGGCCCGGCGTGCGCCGTGGCTCCCGCGCGTTCCGGGGCGCGACACCGCCCGGCGGCTCGCACGTGCCGGGCGTTCGCCGCCATCCGGCCTATCATCCCTGCATTCGGCGAAATCGGCACCGACGACCGCTGACCCGGCCGGGGCATCCGGCGCGGTACCGCGGGGGAAAGGGCAGGTGGGCGCTGTGCGACGACGGGAACTGCTGCTGGCCGCGGGCACGGCCCTGCTGCTGACCGGGTGCACCGCGCTCAGCGAGGCCACCGACGCGGGCGTGCCGGGCGCGGGCCCCGGCGAACCCGCGGCTGCCCCTCCCGCCCCCGCCGCGCCCGGACCGCCGCTGCCGCCCCCGCCC
>NZ_JARWRU010001341.1 GCF_029867845.1 Nocardia farcinica
GGGCGCGGGCGGTCGGCCGGCAGTTCGAGATGCTCAGGGGCACCGGCGAGTTCGGCCCTCCAGAAGGCGAGCTGGCGGGCGGCCAGGGATTCGGGATCGTCGGCCGCGCCGAGGCGTTCGCGCTGCCAGATCGCGTAGTCGGCGTACTGCATGGGCAGCGGCGCCCAACGCGGTTGGTGACCGTCGCGGCGGGCGGCGTAGGCGGCGGCGGTGTCGGCGGCAAGCACCGGGAGCGAGAGACCGTCGGCGGCGATGTGGTGCAGCACGATCGCCAGCGCGTACTCCCCCGCGCCGACCAGGAACAACGCTACCCGGAACGGGATCTCGCGGTCGAGGGCGAAGGGGCGGGCGGCGAAGGCGGAGACCGCGGCGTCGAGTTCGCGCTCGGAGACGAACTCCACCGCGACGGTGAGACCGGCGACCGGAAGCACCTCCTGGCGGGGCGCGCCGTCGGCGACCACACGGAAGACGGTGCGCAGCACCTCCTGCCGGTCGAGCACATCGGCCAGCGCCGCGTGCAGGGCGGCCACGTCGAGCGCGCCGCTCAACCGCAGCACGAAGGGCATGTGATAGGCGCCGCCGCCGGGGCCGTAGGAGCCGTCCTGCTCCAACCGGCTCAGGAACCAGATCCGCTGCTGGGCGGGCGAGAGCGGAACCAGCGGCGGCCGCGGCACCACCCGCAGCCGGCGGCCCGAGCCGCCGCCGGTCCCGCCTGCCCGCTCGATCAGTTCGGCGAGTTCACGCACCGTGGTGGCGGTGAACATGTCGCGAACCGAGAGCGCGCAGTCCAGCTCGGCCGACAGCCGGGCCGCCACCTGCGTGGCCACCAGGCTGTTGCCGCCGAGGGCGAAGAAGTCGTCGTCGCGGCCGATCCGATCCCGCTCCAGCACCTCGGAGAAGGCCCGCGCCACCGCCGCTTCCACCGGGGTGGCCGGTTCGGCGTAGGTGTGGACGGTGCGTTCGGGAGCGGGCAGCGCGGCGCGGTCGAGCTTGCCGGAGGCGTTGACCGGCAACGCGTCGAGCACCACATAGGAGGCAGGCGCCATGTAGGCGGGCAGGGACGCGAGCGCGGCGGCGCGCAGCTGCTCCGGCCGCACCGCGCCCGGCTCGGCCTCCATCACGTAGCCGACCAGTTGCTCGCCGACGCCCGCGTCGTCGCGGACCACCACGACCGCGCGCACCACGCCGTCCACCCCGGCCAGCACGGACTCGATCTCGCCGAGTTCGATGCGCAGGCCGCGCAGCTTCACCTGGAAGTCGGTGCGGCCCAGGTATTCCAGCTCGCCGTCGGTGGTCCAGCGCACCAAATCGCCGGTGCGGTACATCCTGGCGCCGGAGTCGAAGGGATCGGCGACGAAGCGGTCGGCGGTCAGGCCGGGGCGCGCGAGATAGCCCCGGGCGAGCTGTACCCCCGACAGATACAGCTCACCCGGCGCACCGACCGGCACCGGTCGCAGCCGCGAGTCCAGCACGTACAGACGCGTGTTGAAGACCGGCGCGCCGATCGGAACCGTCGCGATGTCGGTGTCGGTCACCTCGTGGAAGGTGACGTCGACCGCCGCTTCGGTCGGTCCGTAGAGATTGTGCAGCCGCACCCCGGTGAGCACCCGCAGGCGCTGGGCCAGTGCGGCGGGCAGCGCCTCGCCGGAGGCGAAGACCTGGCGCAGCGTGGGGGCGATCTCGCCGGGGTCGCCGTCCTGCCTGCCGAGGAAGGCCTCCAGCATCGAGGGCACGAAATGCGCGGTGGTGACGGCGTGTTCGGCGATGACGCGGCGCAGCGCGACCGGATCGCGATGATCGTCGGGACGGGCGAGCACCAGCCGCGCGCCGACCTGCAAGGGCCAGAAGAACTCCCAGACCGAGACATCGAAGGTGGCCGGGGTCTTCTGCAACACCACGTCGGCGGCGGTGAGCCGATAGGTCTGCTGCATCCACACCAGCCGGTTCACGATCGCCTCGTGGGTGACGGCCACGCCCTTGGGCAGACCGGTCGAGCCGGAGGTGAAGATGACGTAGGCCAGGTGACGCGGGCTCAGCGGGCCGCGGCGCTCGCGATCCCACACCGGGCCGTCCGGGTGGCCGGACAGGTCGAGCTCGTCGACCCGCAACACCGGTGCGCCGGTCTCCGGCGGCTCGACGCCGCCCGCGGTCAGCACGCACATGGGGGTGGCGGTGCGCAGGATGTGTGCGGTGCGCTCGGCGGGGTGGTCGGGGTCGATGGGCACGTAGGCGCCGCCCGCGGCCAGCACCGCGTACATGGCGATCACCAGCTCCGGCGACCGGCGCATGTGCAGCGCGACCGGGCTGTCCGGGCCGACGCCCAGCGCGATCAGGTGGCGGGCCAGCCGGTTCACCCGCGCCGACAGCTGCCGGTAGGTGAGCGCGGCCGCGGGATCGCCCGCGTAGTCGAGGGCGGGCGCGTCGGGGGTGCGCGCGACCTGGGCGGCGAACATCGAGACCAGGGTGGGCGAGCCGCCGAGCGCGGGACCGAGGGCGGCCCGCACGTCGAAGCCGGTGGCGTTCCAGATCCTGGTGCTGACCTCGACCTCGAGGTCGGTGGTCACCGGGATCGCGGCCAGGTCGTCCTCCGGCCCCGCGTCGACCAGGCGGTTCAGGTAGCCGAGGAAGCGGGCGTGGTGGCGGGCGAGGTCGTCGGGGCGGTAGAGGTTCGGGTTGGCCTCGAAGTCCACGTGCACGCTGTCGCGCTCGCCGTAGTAGACGTTCATGCTCAGGTCCTCGATGGGACCGGTGGACAGCACGTGGTAGCGGCCGACGGTGTCGCCCAGACGCAGGTCGCGGTCGAACAGCATGATGTTGGCCAACGGGCCGAACAGGGCGCGGTGCGCGGGGCGGCCGTCGTGCTCGGCGTCGCGGCGGATGTCCTCGTGCCGGTAACGCTGGTGGCGCAGGGCGCCCGCCAGCTCGACGCGGGTCGCGCGCAGCAGCTCGCCCCAGCCGATCCGGCCGACCGGTAGCCGCAGCGGCACGATGTTGGACAGCATGCCGGTCGAGCGGCGCATGGCCGCGGTGGTGCGGGCGGTGACCGGAAGGCTGAGCACCACGTCGGAGCGGTCGGTGAGCCTGCCGAGGTAGCCGGCGAAGGCTGCGATCAGCACCGCGGCGATGGTGGAGTCCTCGGTCGCGGCGATGGTGTTCATCCGCTCGGCCAGATCGGCGGGCAGCGGCCTGCCGACCACCAGATTGCTCGCCGCGCGTGGCGCGCTGCGCCCGTCCAGGCTGGTCACGCTGTCCAGACCGGCCACCCGTTCGGCCCAGTGCGCGCGATCGGTCTCGAACCGGCTGCTCTCGCGATAGGCCTGCTCGCCTGCCACCAGCTCCGACAGCGCGGCCGGGCGCACCTCGGGAGCCTGCTCGCCGCGCACGTGGGCGGTGTACAGCTCGGCGACCCGCTGGGTGTTGACCAGGGCGCCGTAGCCGTCGAGCACGATGTGGTGCGCGCGCAGGTACCAGAACCAACGGCGCTCGCCCACGCGCAGCACCGCGCCGCGGGTGAGGCGGTCGCGCAGCAGGTCGACCGGCGCGGCGGCGTCGGCGCGCATCCACTCGGTCGCCGCGGCCACCGGATCGGCGTGCTCGCGGAAGTCGATCACCGCCAGCTCGCGGGACAGTTCCGGGTCGACGCACTGGTGCGGCACGCCGTCGATCTCGGTCAGGCGCACGAAGCCGGAGCCGTAGTCCAGCGCGGCCCGCGGCGAAACCTCCTGCAGCAGTTCGACATCCAGATCACCGCGCAGGTCGACGTACTGCGCGATGTTGATCGGGGTCTGCGGGTCGAGCAGCTGCGCGTACCAGACACCCAGTTGCGCGGGCGAGAGCGGGAAATACCGCGCGTCGCGCCGGTCGGAGGCGTTCTCGCCGGGCCGCGCGCCGCATCCATCCAACTCCGTACCGTGCACCAGAGCCTCCTTGACCGGTGAAAGAACCACTGCCCGAGGGTTTTCGGGCAGCACCGATCAGCCCGGCGAAAGGTCGCGACGACCGGACGCGGGCGGACGATGAGCCCGACGGGCGTATTTCGGCGAGCGCGCGATCGGCGGGGACGAGGTCGCCGCGCGCGGGATCCGACAGATTGCGTTGAACGAGACGGCGGGCGGCGCCCGCCTACCGATGCGCGGAGAGGTCCGCGCCGGGTGGGTCTAGCTTGTGATCGTTCCTCCAACTTTCGAACGCTCGCGGTCCGTGGTCGAGACCGGGCTGTGTTCTCTGCGTCACACGATCGTTGCGTGCACTGCGAACCTTAAGCGGTGATCGAATAAAAAGTAACCTGTTCCAGAGAAATATTTCGGTCAAGCGTCCAGATTCTTGTACGCAGTAGAAACACCAGGACAGCGACCATCGCGCGGTGCCGGGGGCAGCCGCGGAGTGAGTTATCACACTGTCTGGTGTGCAGACTATGAGCCGAAACGTTGCATTCGCGTTGCATCGGCGCCCAACCTGCGGTCGAGCACCCGGATCTTCGCCTCGATCTGGGCATACAACGGCGAATCACGATCGACGCAGGAGCGGTAGACGGCCCAGGCCGTCGCGTCGTCGCGCCCCTCAGCACTGGAGGTCCATCTGCGCAAGACCACGGAATCTCTGGATGCCAGCACCGCCGAGCGCAACCGGGCCCGCAGTTCGTCGCGGATGTCGACGATGCCCGGCGCGGTCGAGCGCGGCAGCACCGGTCCGGCGTGGATACGTAATGCGCTGTCGACATCACCGGAATCCAACGCCGCCCGCAGCGCGTCCACATCGGTTGCGACCGGCACGCGCAGACGGTAGGGGCGCGAACCGAAGACGGTCGGGCCGACCACCGAGCGCAGGCGCGAGACCGCGGCGCGGATGGTGCCGTTGTCCAGATCGGTGTCGTCGAGCAGCAGCGCCAGATGGTCGGCGCCGAGCCCCTCGGGGTGCTCGGCGAGCAGTAGCAAGATCTCGGCGTGGCGCTGCGACAACGGCACCCGCTCCCCCGCGATCGTCAGCTGCGGCTGCCCCTGGCCGAGCACCTCGAGGCCGAGCGAGCGCGCCTCGGCGGGCGACGCGGAGCCGGGGGCCCCGAGGCCGTTCCGCCCGGCCTGCTCGCCGCGAGCCGAGCGCATGGCGGTCATCACCAGATCCATCTCGGCGGCGGTGGCGGTGGCCTTGACCAGCGCCAGGATCTCCGGCCGGGCCACACGGACGCCACCCGCCACCATGAGCACGCCGACGAGCCTGCCATCCGGGTCGTGCACGGGCGCGGCGGCGCAGGTGATGCGGTGCATCCGGTGCAGGAAGTGCTCGGGGCCGTGGATCCAGGCGGCGCGGCCGGTGCGGACCACGAGACCGGCGGCATTGGTGCCGACGCGGCGTTCGCTCAGGTCGTCACCCGCGCGCAGGCCCACCTCGGCGGCGGCGGCCACCCGGTCGGGATTGCCGTGCACCGACAGCACCCGACCGAACTGGTCGGCCACCGCCACGACCAGCCCGCTGCGGGCGGCGTCCTGGACGAGCAGCTTGTCGATCAGCGGCATGAGCTGGGCCATGGCGTGGGCGTCGCGATAGCGCTGCAGGTCGGCGCCGCGCAGGCCGCGCGCGCCGAGCACCTCCATCGGATCGACGCCACTGCGCAGGCTGCGCAGCCACGAGTCCAGCACGACGGGACGCAACAGACCGGCCAGCTGCGAGAGCTGTTCGCCGCCCGCGCTGAGATATCCGTGCGCCTGTGCGGCATAGGCTTCCAGCGCACCGAGTTGCGTGCCCGGCTCGACGCGGTGCCGTGGGGGCCGCCCACCTGCGAGATTGCTGACCATTTGCCTTTCTTTCCGCCCCAAACCTTACAGGCGGGTTCCTTTCGACGCGGGGAGCTTCTGTAGCTTTGTCCCACAGGTCACAGCGCGGCGATCACCCGGCGAATTGTGACTCACTTGCCTTTCGGATTTACCGGCGGGGTGGTCGGCTCACCTCGGCCGATGGCCGCGCGCTCGGCGATCATCACCGCGCTCGCCTGCGGACCGCGACTCAGCGGCACCGGAACCACCGACAGATCCACCACCGACAGCCCGTCCACGCCGTGAACCCGCAGGGCGTGATCGACCACGGCGCGCTCGTCGTCCGCGGCACCCATCCGGCAGGTCCCCGCGAGGTGCTGGGAGGTGCCGAGCCGCTCGCGCAGCCAGGCGCCCGCCCCTGGATCGGCGGCGGCGGGGACCGGGGTGAGCACGCGCGCGCCGGGAAGTGCTGCCAGCAATTCTTCCGCCAGCGCGGCGGCCGCCAGCAATCGCGCCCGATCGGCGGGCTCGGACAGGTAACGGTGCTCGATACGCGGGGGTGCGGCGGAATCGCCGGCGGCCAGGCCGAGCACACCAGCCGAGCGCGGACGCATCAGGGCGATCCCGAGCCGGTGCACGCCTGGGGTGAATCGCACCGTGTAGGGCCGCAGTTCGATGTCGTCGAGATCGACGACATACTCCAGGGGCACCGTCGGCCGGCCGGCCGGGCGCGCGTCGAGACGGTAGTCCAGGCCGATCTCGGGATGATCGGTGAACCATCGCCCCACCGGCGCGGGATGGACCAGCGGAACGCCGTCCGAGATCGCGTCCGCGTCGGGACCGATACCCGAACGCAACAGCAGGGCGGCGCTCTCCACCGCGCCCGCGCACAGCACCACCCGCTCCGCCGTCGCGGTCTCGACGGCGCCGCCGCGGCGGAACTCGACACCGACGGCCCGGCCACGGCGCACCAGCACCCGCGACGCCTCGGCCTCGCCGAGCACGCGCAGGTTCGGACGGTGCGCGGCGGGCAGCAGGTAGGCCGCGGCGGCGCCGACCCGCCTGCCCGCCCCGACATTGCACGGCACCCAGGCCAGTACGGTGTCGGGGCCATCGCCGGGCGCGGCGTTGAGATCCTCGCGTTCGGGCAGGCCGACGGCGCGGGCGGCGGCGGCGACCGCGCGGCTGACCGGCCCCGGGACGCCGGCGCGGACCACCGGGATCGGCCCGGCCC
>NZ_JARWRU010001342.1 GCF_029867845.1 Nocardia farcinica
GGGCGAACCCCGTGGTCGCCACCGCGGACGGCCCGCACCGCGACCTGTGGTGGGCGCACACCGGCGGTGGCGGCGGCAATTTCGGCGTGGTGACCCGCTTCCTGTTCCGCTCCCGCGACGCCGACGGCGCCGACCCGCACACCGCTCTGCCCGCGCCGCCCGCCTCCGTGCTCTCGGCCCGGCTGACCATTCCGCTGCTCGGTGAGCCGGATTTCGTCCGCTTCCTCGGCAACTACCTGCGCTTCTTCGAGGAGCACCGCGCGCCGGGCAACCGCTTCGACGGCCTCTACGCGCCCGTGAGCTTCCGCACCACCGGCACCGCCTACGCGCAGATGCTCATCCTGCTCGCCGACGACGAACCACCCACCGGCGGCCCGGCCGTCGGCTCGGCCGACCCGGGCTCGGCGAACAGCACACCCGCCGGTTCCGCGCGGGCGCGGGCGCTCTACGACGAGTTCCTGGCGGCGCTGCTGGACGGCGTCGGCGCGACGCCGACGGTGCAGCCGCCGGTCAGCCTGTCCTATGCCGACACTCTCGCACAGGTGTATTACCCCAAGGCGCCGTCGGTGCGGCGGGTCAAGGTGAAGGCCGCCTTCCTGCGCCGCGCCTACTCCGAGGAGCAGCGGCGGGTGCTCTACCGGCACCTGGTCGACCTGTCCGCCATCGGCGACACCGAGGTCGAGTTCCTGCCGCTGGGCGGGGCCGTCAACGCGCTCGCGCCCGACGCCACCGCCATGCCCGCCCGGGATTCGTTCCTGCAGATGCTGATCCACTCGGCGTGGCAGTTGCCGCTGGACGACGACCGTCACCTGAACTGGACCCGCCGCACTTTCGCCGACCTCTACACCGACACCGGCGGCGTGCCGGTGCCGGACGAGAACAACGGCGGCTGCTACATCAACTACCCCGACCCGGACCTGGCCGACCCGACACACAACCGCTCCGGCTTGCCCTGGCACCACTTCTATTACGGCGACAACTACGCGGAGTTGGTGCGGATCAAGCAGACCTGGGACCCGCGCGGGGTGTTCCGCCACCGCCTGTCCATCGGCCAACCGGGGTGAACGTCCCCGTGAGCGGCCCTCAGACGAGCGCGAACACCCGGCACGGCCCGCCGGACCCGCCGACGTGCTTCGGCGCGCCGACCATCACGGTGGCCCCCGACGGCGGCACGGCGGCCAGCCCGGCGAGCATCTCGACGCCGTAGCGCCCCGCGCCGAGCACGGCGGTATGGGTGGCGTAGTCGACGGCGCGGCCGTGGTCGATGCTCAGCGTGTCCACCCCGACACCGACGATGTCGTGCTCGGCGATCAAATACTCGGCGGCCGCCACGTCGATGCCCGGGGCGTGCGGTGCGCCCCCGGCATCGAGATTGAGGAAGGCGGCCGGATCGGCGAGCCTGCTCTCCCAGCCGGAGTACACCGCGACGAAGGCGCGCGGCGGGATGCGGCCGTGTTGGGACTGCCAGCGTTGCAGGTCGTCGCCG